>JAFWWX010000174.1 GCA_017517985.1 Clostridia bacterium
ACCGGGGGATTTACCTATTAAAATAAAATATTAAAAATGTACTTCGGCACTTAGTTGCCGTTTTTTGCGGGACGCCTTTTCGAAAGGCAATTAAGACCAATCAGTACTATAAGCGAAACTACAGCATAAATTGCCATATACCATAAATATCTGCTGTCGTATACCGCATAGAGATAATAGCTTGGTGGCAAAAGGAACCATAATGGTCTTGCACTGTCCATATTTAAAAATATGGGACACTGAACAAGCATAATTATCATAATGAACGGAGTGAATGCTCCAAGTCTTGCATCAGTTCCGGATAACATTCCGCATATAAGGCAGAAGAAGCATACACATATCATATAAAGCAGCATAGCTGATATTTCGGTAAATATTTTTGTGTCAATTCCAAGGAGCAATAAACTGACAAATACTGTAAATGAGGAAATGAGAATGCCTGCAAAGCACGACCCGAAAGCCGGAATAATATGAAGGGGAGAGGGAAGCCAGTCAAACCTTCCGTTCTTTTTGTCAGAGAGAAAATACATAACAGAAGCAAGACCGCAAAGTACGATAACAAGTGAAAGCATACCTCGAAGAGGGAATGTTAGAAAGTCTTTGCTTACAGTCTCGCTTTTCTCATCGCCAAGTACTTTTATTTCAATAAGAGTTCCGGACATAGCACCTTTGTTATAGTGATATTCCATATCCTCCAAGGACGGTGTAATCTGCTGTCCGTATTTTTCTTCTATAAAGGAGGTATAATTACTGTAGGCAACATAAGGATGTATGCTTCCGTAGAGCAGTTCGTGGGACATCTCCAAAGAATCAGCGGATTCACGCTCTATAACTTTCACAAGAGGTTTCATTGTCCCATATTTTGCATTTCGTTTAATTTTTTCCTCAATGTCTTCCGGAAAAATCCAAGCGCTGTCAATTTTTTCCGAAAGTAAAGCTTGTCTTGCGTCTTCTTCAGAGTGGTATTTTACAAAGTTTATAATACTATCCCTATCAAGAAGTTCGTCGACAATACTGTCCCCAATTTCGCTCCCCTCGCTGTAAAGACCTACAGACAGTACAGAGCTATTGCCCGATACGCCGATTTTTAATGCAAAAACAGAGAGAGGTATAAGAAGCAAAATAATAATAAAACCGGGCTTTAGAAGTAACCGTTTTGAAAGCATCAAAAACCACACAGCAAAATTTCTTAATTTTCTTTTCATCGACCGTCACCTGCCATTTTCCATTTTCTTACAATGCAGGATGCTGTAACAAAGAATACCGCGTATCCGGCAAGAATCACGAAGGATTTAAAATCAAATTCAAAAACAAGCGATTTTCTCATATAGCTGAAAGCGACACCGGGCGGAAGAAGATCTATAATAAACCGTATATTTTCTGGGAAAAAGTAATTGGGATAGAAACATCCTGTAAGATAGGCAAGAATAAGTGAAGATAGAAATTGCAGAAGAATAGAGCTTACTGTGCCAAAAACAACTTCATACATAAAGAACTGCATTGCACAAATTGCGGCGATTGCTGGCAGAATTCGGAGTATATATCCTATACATCCGAAGATATCCACCCCGGCAGTTTCACTTATGCCAATGTCAAAATAGGATGTAGCAACGCCGAATACAGCTGCAATGGTAAGTAAAGTAACCAGGGAAGTAATAAGGTATACTGTAAATTCACAAACAATTTGCTGTTTAGTTCCGATTCCTCTTGAATACATAAATTGGGATAAGGATAAATCTTTTTTCACAAGCAATCCTGAACAGGAAATGCCCCACAAAAGCATAAAGAACAGCAACAGTCCCATAAGATAGTAGCCACCTGTCGATAGTTTATCTGCGACACCGGTGTATTCAGACTCATAGAGCTTGTTTCTGACAAGAATATTTTTTAAAAGCCGTGTGCTTATTTCATCTACGCTGTTACCCTTTGGAAGTTTGTTGCTTTTTATATAACTGCGGAGTCCTGCTGCTACTCGTTGAGATTCGGTAATATATACGGATACTGTGTCAATGACTTCGGTTGTGAGAACAGTGCCAAGGGTGTTTGGTTTGTTAGCAATGTAAAACTCTGCAGGTGTATTTTTTAGAGAGGCAATACTGTGTATGAAATTTTCCGGGACTTTAAGATAACCTGTTATTTTGTCAGCCTCAAGAGCCTCTTTTGCTTCATCTTCGGTCATAGTAATAAGGTCAATATAAAGCTTTGATTTTATAACATCAATTCCCACATCAAAGAAGGTCTCGGAAGTATCACCGACAACCCCCATTGAGTATGCAATTTTTTTGTCAGTAGTGGTATTGCTTCTGATAATTAATGTTGCTGCGAGAGCAATACCGAAAAGCGTTGCAATAGTGATAATGAGAATAGACGGATATTTTTTCAACGCTCTTTTTAAAGAAAGTAAAAAGTACATTTTATTTTTCATTTTTTTAGTTTTGTAATTAAGTTATCGGTGTTACCATCGTATATGTATTGACTGAGAATGCCATCTCCAAGAATATACAGATTATCACAAAGAGAAAGCTCCTGTACATCGTGAGTTGCCATAATGACTGTACCACCATTGTTTTTAAAGCTTTTTATGTAATCATATATACTTTTTTTGCAAACTAGATCAAGTGCCGCAGATGGCTCGTCAAGCAAAAGAATTTCAGGATTGTGTGCCACAGCACAACCGACAGCAAGTCTTTTTTTCATTCCTCCCGACATTTTTGAAACAGTAGTTTTTATAAAATCATTTATTCCCAATAAATCAAGAACACCGCCGGAAAGACTTTGTTTCATTTCCTTATGTGTGTACCATAGTCTTAAGTTATCTTTGGCTGAAAGTTCATCTATAAGCGGAGGACTTTGCGGAACAAAGCCAACAACCTGCGAACGAAGAACAGAGTCGGAAAGCAAATCTTTATTATTAAACATAAAGTTACCTGCGTCACAACGCTGAACACCCGCAAGAATATTCAACAAAGTGGATTTTCCGCTTCCGTTGCCACCAAGAATACCTATGCACTGCCCCTTTTTTAAATCAAGATTAATGTCTTTTAAAACCAGTTTTTTTCCATAGCTCTTTTTTATATTTTTTATTTCCATAAAGATTCCTTTCGCAGGAGAATGAGTATTGTAAGGCAATGTCCGGTTATCCTGCCATTTTTTTGGTGAAAGAGACTCTGTTCTGAACAAGGTCGATTAGATTGTCGGGGAGATTTGCTTTTTCAAGATTTTTTATAATTTTATCAAAGTCGGAATTTAAAACAAATTCATTATAACCTTTTTCGGAAGCATTGTATATTTTTTCTGGTGAAATGGGCTTGCCGGATTTCTTTGCTTTTGCGACAAATTTCAGGATAATCGCGTCCTTGTTTTTGTATCTAAGTTTTGTGGTAATTTCGTTTTGGGTTATGCCTGACTTGAAATCAAATTTCATACTGATATTTTTTATTGCATCGCTTGTATTTTTGTTGAAATTGGCTGTTAGAAAATTTTTAGGAAAATCAGACCCTACTTTAATAGTCAGACTACCACTCATTTGCCCTTTGGAATACCATTTTGATATATCGAAATTTTTAAGCTCTGCATGAATATATTCAGATTCTACACCAATCGAATAGTTACCGGTTTTCTTTCCGAAGGATATTTTTCCGTTTCCGGAAACAACCTTAACCGGAGTTCCGTTTATATCAATTAAAATCTCGTCCTCAAATTTTGAGCCTTTCGCTGCAGAGCGAGCTGCAAGCATTTCTCTATCATTGATTATTACAGCAATTCCAATGATTTCGTGTTTGCCGTTGGTCCATATTTTAAACTGTATTTTTTCTTTAAAATTGAGCCTGTTGTCTGTTTTAAGAGCTTCCAGAATATTATCTGCGTTTGAATTTAAACTTGACAACAAGGTTTCTGGGGTTATAAGACTTATTGCGAGAGCTTTTTCGATTGAGGACACATTGTCGCTATTTTTTATTTCGTTTTTAATTAGGTCACAAACTGGAATTAGCATTGAAGAGAGTGCCTCGTTCGCTTCACTGTCGGATTTAAATGTTTCGAGAGTATGTTTTGTGATATTGTAAAAATCCTCGTGAGTGAAATTAACTGTAGTTACAGTGCATTTCTGGGATATATCACCGACTTTTATCGTGCCATTGGACTTTGTTACATCACTAAGATTTTCAAAGACGATATCAAGATACCTATCAATAATTTTGTCAAGTACTTTCTTGTCCGGAATAGTTTTTGCAAAATCCGAAAGATGACCAAGTATATAAAGGGCCATTCCGTTTTCGTTGTTGGTGTTACCATCGACCTTTATTTCGATAGCATCCGCTCCGAGTTCGGGAGATGTAATATAATATTTGTCAGTATTGTCGTCAGCAATTGCTTGTGCTGTTATAATTGTTCTGCCGTTAAGGCTCTGCTCAGATTGAATACCGAGCAGGTTATCTTTTGATACGGTTCCGATACTTAGTTCATATTCTTTGAACCAGGAAAACTTCTCCTTTATATCCTTTTCAGGAACACCATCTAGTTCAGCGATAAGTTTGTATAGGCTGTTTTTGATTTCTATACTTGACTTTGTCGTTACTCCGACATCGCCTGTAAATATTGCCTTTGCGGCACTAACAGTATTTGCCGTGTCAGAAGAAAAATCGCCCTTTTCCACAAGTACATATTTTAAATAGTCGTTAGGAGTTTTGTTTGCGATAAGATTGTTTTTTATTAGAGGGACGATTGCAAAAACAACAATAAGGATTAAAGTAACAATGGTTAAAGAAATTGCAACTATTTTGGTGACAGCTTTTTTACTTAAAGCTTTTTTTGCTTTTTTTACAGTTTTAATTTTGCAGGATGGGCAAACAGTGAGCTCATCTGAAAATTCTTCACCGCAATTTTTGCAGATCATGTGATTCCTCCGTGTAAATATTTAATCTATAATTATCATTTTCGTGAAATATTTGTTAGATACATATTGCTATTATACAGAAAAGATACTTTTTTGTCAATATAAAATACACCTTGCTCTTCATAGAATGAGGTATTGGAAAATTTAAGTACGAATTTTCTTTTCCTTATAAAAAATCAGATTTATCTTTATCAAAATAATAAAAATAAAAACCGTAAAACCAAGATATACTTGATCCTACGGTTTGGCGCAGAAGGAGAGATTTGAACTCTCGCGCCGGTTGCCCGACCTACACCCTTAGCAGGGGCGCCTCTTCACCACTTGAGTACTTCTGCATAGTGAAAATCAAAAACAATATTCAATTATGGGTCTAATTAAAAGTGGCGGAGAGGGTGGGATTCGAACCCACGCGCCCTTTCGGACAAACGGTTTTCAAGACCGCCTCGTTATGACCACTTCGATACCTCTCCGTATGATTGTTACCAAACATCTCATTTAGACAACGGATATATCATACCACAAATTTTCTTGTTTGTCAAGATGTTTTTCCACTTTTTTTGCATTAATTTAGTAAACGATAAAAGAAACATCGCTTACTGTGATACGCATTACAATTATGACAGAAACAGTGTCATCAGTGCTTGTATGTCACGCAGTCAAAGCCTCGTGACTTGAATATGTCGACATTGGTATTGGGCTGTGCTTTTTCGTCAAAGCCGGGAGAGTATACCATACCCACAAGGTTGTATTTTGCCCCCGTCAGAGTATTATACGGCAAAAGCTCAATTTTTATTCTGTCACGGTAAGGAAGAAGAAATTCTGCAGTGTCAATAAGCTCACTGTCGCTGTCGTTAATTCCGGGAATTATCGGCATACGAATTGTAAATTTACGCCCTGTTTCCGCAAGAGCCTTGATGTTTTCAAGTATAACTGTGTTTGGAACTCCTGTTAGCTTTTTGTGTTTTTCGCGGTCAATTTCTTTTAAATCTATGTAAATATCGTCAACCTCAGACATCACACTTTCAAACAGCCTGCTATTGCAGAAAGCAGAAGTTTCAATTCCTGTTCTTATACCTTCGTTATGAAGAAGCTTCATACATTCAAGTACAAACTCGCCCTGCATCAAAGGCTCACCGCCGGAGAAGGTAATTCCTCCACCGTTCTTGAAAAACACTTTGTATCTTTTGAGTCTGTCAACGAGTGCCTGGGGAGTATAGGGCGTTCCTGAAATTTTCAGAATATTCAAAGGACAAACCTTTGTACATACACCGTATGGTTGACATTCCGGATGCTTGCAGGGAAAGCTTTTTTCACAGCAAAGACAATGTACGCAGTTTTTTTCGTTCTTTACAAGCTGAGGTTTTGACGAAAGCCCCTCCGGATTATGACACCATATACATCGAAGAGGGCAACCCTTCATAAAAACGGTAACTCTCATTCCCGGACCGTCGTGTACGGCAAATTCTTTTATATCAAATACAATTCCTATTTTTTCTGTCATATCCGTGTTCCTTATATTTCAGTGACATATATGTGTTAATTATATATCAAAAACTTACTAATGTCAAGCAAATGCAGAAATAAAAAATTTCATACATTCCTTGTGAAAGAACAAAAAATATAAAATATGATTTGTATTTTGTATACTATACAGTTGACAATATGAATTTTTTCTGATAAATACAGCGTTTGTTAACTGTGCCTAAAAATAAAGGGACAACATCGCTTGTTTTTGCTGTTATAATGTGGAAATTTTTGCACATTTCTATTGATTTAAAAGATGTATTGTGTTATAATATCTCGGTATATGAATAAACCCCTGTTATTAATAATACATTTTATGATTAGTTGAAACAGTCTCTCTCGTGTCGGGAAGGCTGCTACAAAGTGGTAGTAAAGCAGTACGTTTTTGTAGTGCGTGTTGACTTTAGCGATTTAGCGTGCTAAAATGCTAGCGCAGAATAGATAATAAAAAATATAAAATGTACCTTTTTGCAGTATTTTAAGAAGAAACCTTGAAAGGATAAATTATAAATATGGATTATTCCGTTCTTAAAAATGATGAAAAAGCAATATTCGGTTTGCGTTCAATTTACCGCAGATACGGATATTCTCAGTATAAAATGAGTAAATTCGAGGAGTACGATTTATATGTCCGTAATAAAGACTTCCTCGTGTCGGATAACATTATAACCTTTACCGATACAAACGGTAAACTTCTTGCCCTGAAGCCTGACGTTACACTTTCCATTATCAAAAACGGCAAGGATGTACCGGGTGTTATAGAAAAGGTTTACTATAACGAAAATGTATACAGAGTTTCAAAGGGAAGCCTTCAGTTCAAGGAAATTATGCAAGTCGGACTTGAATGTATCGGTGATATTGATAACTACTGCATTTATGAAGTGCTAATTCTTGCGGCAGAGAGTCTTGCAAGCATTTCGGAAAAATGTGTACTTGACATTTCTCACCTTGGAATTATATCCGATATTCTTGATTCGCTGGGTATTTCTGCTGAAACAGAAAAGAAACTTCTTAAGTGTATCGGTGAAAAATCACTTCACGAAATATTAGCAATCTGTAAAAAAGAAGATGCAGATGAGGAGAAAACAAAACTGCTTGTTGAGGTGGTTGGCACATACGGAAATATAAAAGATGTTATGCCGAAGCTTTCGGAAATTCTTCCGGAGAATAAGTATGTCAAGGAGCTTGAAAGTATAGTAAATGCACTTTCAAAGACTACTTTTGCGGATAAATTTAGAATTGATTTTTCCGTAATCGGAGATATGAATTATTATAACGGAATAGTCTTTAAGGGCTTTGTAGACGGAATACCGAATGGTATACTGTCCGGCGGAAGATACGACAGGCTTATGACTAAAATGGGTAGAAAAAGCGGTGCAATCGGCTTTGCGGTATACCTTGATATGCTGGAACGCCTTTCTGACAATATGAACGAATACGATGTAGATGCACTTGTTCTGTACGATGATACAACAGATATGACTGCACTCTGCGACGCACTGAAGCTGTTTTCAGCAAACGGAAAAACCGTTATGGCGCAGAAAGCAGTTCCGGAAAATATAAAGTACAGACAACTTCTTAAAATAAAAGAGAGGGGAGTGGAGATAATTGAAAACAATGCTTAATATAGCGCTTCCCAAGGGAAGACTCGGTGAAAAAGTTTATGCGATGTTTGAAAATGCAGGACTTGAATGTCCCGAAATCCACGAACCTGGGAGAAAACTTATATTTGAAAACAAGGAAAAGGGTGTCAGATACTTCTGGGTAAAACCCTCGGATGTCGCAATATATGTTGAAAGAGGCGCAGCTGATATTGGAGTCGCAGGCAAAGATATTCTTCTTGAATATGAGCCTGATATATATGAGCTGCTTGACCTTGATATAGGAAAATGCAGAATGGCGGTTGCGGCAAAGAACGAATTTCGTGATAATCCGCAAAAGACTCTGAGAGTTGCAACAAAGTTCGCAAACTGTGCAAGAAACTACTACTCAGGACTTGGTCGTGAAATAGATATAATTCATCTGAACGGGTCAATTGAAATAGCACCCATTCTTGATTTATCAGATGTTATAGTTGATATAGTTGAAACCGGAAGCACACTTAAGGAAAATAATCTGCGTGTATTTGAAGAAATCTTTCCAATAAGTGCAAGACTTATTGTCAATAAAACAAGCTATAAGTTCAAGAATGACAGAATTGAGGACGCAGCATCAAAGCTTGCAACTGAAGTTGAAAAAATGAAAGCCGAAAAGGCGAAGAAAGAGCAATAACACGGATTGGAGAAAAAATGATAAGGATAATGAAATACGGCGAAGTTCCGAACAGTGAAATTTTCGCAAGAGGTGAAAGCGGAACAAATGTTGAGGAAATCGTCAGCGATATTATCGCAAATGTCCGAAATAACGGAGACAAGGCACTTTTTGAATACTGTGAAAAGTTTGATAAGGCAAAGCTTGACAGCCTTCTTGTAAGCAAAGAGGAAATAGATGAAGCGTTATTACTTGTTGAACCGAAATTTCTTGAGATTCTTGAAAAGGCAGCAAAGAACATAAGAAAGTTCCACGAAAAGCAGGTAAGAAACAGTTTTATTATAAATGACGAAAACGGAATAGTGGTCGGACAGAAAGTAATACCTGTTGACAGAGCAGGTCTTTATGTGCCGGGTGGTACTGCAGCATATCCATCTACCGTTCTTATGGATGCAATACCTGCAAAAATTGCAGGATGCCGTGAGGTTGTAATTGTAACTCCTCCCAATAATGAGGGAAAGGTAAATCCGGTAATTCTTGCGGCGGCGAAAATTGCGGGTGTTGATAAAATATTCAAAGTCGGCGGAGCTCAGGCTGTTGCAGCACTTGCATATGGTACTGAGTCAGTTCCGAAGGTTGATAAGATTGTAGGTCCCGGAAATGCATTCGTTGCTGAAGCCAAGAAGCAGGTTTACGGAGTTGTTTCGATAGATATGATTGCAGGACCCAGTGAAATTCTTGTTGTTGCTGACGGAAAATCAAATCCCCGTCACGTTGCGGCAGACCTTCTTTCACAGGCAGAGCACGATAAGATGGCAAGTGCAGTTCTTGTTACTGATTCCTATGAGCTTGCAGAAAAGGTAAGGGACGAGATAGAAGTACAGCTGAAATCTCTTGAACGCGAAGAAATTGCAAGAGTTTCAATTGATGATAACGGCAAGATAATAGTTGCAGATACACTTGATGTTGCAATAGAAATTGCAAATGAAATAGCACCCGAGCATCTTGAACTTTGTGTTGATAATCCTTTTGATTATCTGGATGCAATTCGTCATGCAGGTTCAATCTTTATGGGAAGAAACTGTCCCGAAGCATTGGGTGACTATTTTGCAGGTCCCAATCATACACTTCCCACAAGTGGTACTGCAAGATTTTCAAGTCCGTTGTCAGTTGACGATTTTGTTAAGAAAACACAGTACACTTACTATACAAAAGAAGCACTCTCAAAGGTTGCAAGAGATGTTGAATTTTTTGCAACAAAAGAGGGACTTACAGCTCACGCAAAGAGTGCTGTTGTAAGACTTGAGGATGAGTAAGAAATTTGAAATTGAGGTCGAAAACTTGGTTTTCCTAATGCTTTTTTACCCAGTAAAGGATATTAAAAAATGAGCAGATTTTTCAGTTCAAAATATAAGAGCTTAACTCCATATACCCCCGGCGAGCAGCCAAAGGATATGAAATATATAAAGCTAAATACAAATGAATCTCCCTTTCCACCGTCGGAAAATGCGATAAAGAAAGCAAGCGAAGCGTCAGAAAATCTTCAGCTTTATTCAGATCCGGAATGTAGAGTACTTTCGGAAAAGCTTGCAAATACACTCGGAGTTGATTGCACCGAAGTACTTTGCACAAACGGCTCTGACGAGATTCTGAATTTTGCATTTATGGCTTTCTGTGACAGTGAGCATCCGGCGGCGTTTCCGGACATTACATATGGTTTTTACCCGGTGTTTGCACAGATAAACAATATTCCCTATACAGAAATTCCTCTTAAAGAAGATTTTACAATAGATGTAACTGACTATTTGGGAATTAACAAAACAATCTTTATTGCAAATCCCAATGCACCCACGGGAATAGCTCTGTCAAGAGATAAAATTGAAGAAATAATAAAGTCCAATCCCGATAATATTGTTGTGGTGGATGAAGCATATGTTGACTTTGGTGCAGAAAGTTGCGTTCCGCTTATCAAGAAGTACGATAACCTGCTTGTAACAGGAACATTTTCAAAATCTCGTTCAATGGCAGGAGCAAGACTTGGCTTTGGCGTCGGCTGTGCATCGCTTATTAATGACCTTAATACAATTAAGTATTCCACAAATCCCTACAACGTAAACCGTATGACAATGGCGGCAGGTGTCGGTGCTCTTGAAGATAAGGAGTATTTTGAAAATAACTGCAAATACATAATGGACACAAGAGCCTATACCGTGGAAAAGCTCACACAGCTTGGCTTTGAAACACTGGATTCTTCCACAAACTTTGTGTTCGCAAAGCACCCCGCAGTATCAGGGCAGCTTATATATGAAAAGCTTAAGGAAAAGGGCATTCTTGTACGACATTTTAAGAATGAAAGAATCTGTGAATATAACCGTATCACAATCGGTACAAAGGAACAGATGGATACCCTTATTGCAGAGCTTTGTGAAATTGTTAAATAATCCGAAAGGAAGAAATAATAATGAGAACTTCAGAAATTATACGAAACACAGCTGAAACTAAAATTGAGCTATCCATTAATCTTGACGGAACAGGTGAAAACGAAATATATACAGGCTGTGGTTTTATAGACCACATGCTTACTCTTTTTGCAAAACACGGCAGATTTGACCTTACAGTAAAATGTGAGGGAGATGTATATGTGGATTATCACCACACAGCTGAAGATATCGGAATTTGTCTTGGAAAGGCGTTTAATGAAGCACTTGGCGATAAGAGAGGAATTGTTCGTTATGGCAGTATGATTCTTCCCATGGATGAAGCACTCATACTTTCCGCTGTTGATATATCCGGAAGAAGCTGTCTTGTTTATGACCTTGATATTCCGACAGAAAAGGTAGGCGACTTTGATACAGAGCTTTGCAAAGAGTTCTGGCTTGGCTTTACAAGAAATGCACTCATGACACTTCACATAAAACAACTTGCAGGTGAAAACTCTCACCACATAATTGAAGGTGCGTTCAAATCTGTTGCTCGCTCTTTGAAATCTGCGTGTGCGGTTGATAGTGATTTTGCAGATGAGATTCCCTCAACAAAAGGAGTACTTTGATTAATGATAGCAATAGTAGACTATGGCGTAGGAAATCTTTTCTCGTTAAAATCATCTTTTGCAAAAATTGGCGCAGAGGTGATTGTCACAGGAGATGAAAAAGTTATCCGTAGCGCAGATAAGATAATACTTCCCGGCGTTGGTGCTTTTGGAGATGCTGCAACAAAACTTAAAGAAAGTGGTCTTGCGGAAGTTGTCGTTTCAGAAGCGAAGGCAGGCAAGCCCGTTATGGGAATTTGTCTTGGTATGCAGCTTCTTTTTGAAAAGAGTTTTGAGTATGGCGAACACGAGGGGCTTGGACTTCTTAAGGGTTCTGTTGTACCTATGAAGGGCATAATACCGGATAATCTTAAGATTCCGCACATCGGCTGGAATGCACTTGATTTTACAGATAAAGAGAGCAAACTGTTCAGATTTATAAAGAATGGTGACTTTGTGTACTTTGTTCATTCATACTATGCGACTGACTGCGATGAAGATGTAATAGCCTATGCAGAATACGGAGCAAACTTGTGTGCTGCAGTAGAGCGTGGAAATGTCTTTGGCTGCCAGTTCCACCCGGAAAAGAGCGGAGATGTGGGGCTTAGTATACTGCGAGGCTTTTGCGAACTGTAAGATAATTAATGCACTATGCATTAACAATTAGAATCGGAGGATTTATGTTAATTTTTCCTGCAATAGACCTTTTAGGAGGAAAAGCAGTGCGCCTTTTCAAAGGCGATTACAATGAGGTTACCGTATACAGCGAAAGACCCTGGGAAATAGCAGAGGACTTTTATAAAAGTGGCGCTGAATGGATTCATATCGTTGACCTTGAAGGCGCAAAAAGCGGTGGCACACCCAATATTGAAACAATAAAAAAGATAGTTTCCACAACAGGACTCAAAGCAGAAGTCGGTGGTGGTATACGAAGTCTTGAAGTTATAGAAAAATATATAAACGCAGGCGTATCAAGAGTGATACTCGGTACAGCGGCAGTAACGGACGAAGAATTTCTTCTTGAGGCTGCAGCAAAATACGGCGATAAAATTGCCGTTGGCGTTGATATAAAAGACGGCTATGTCGCAATAAAAGGATGGACTGAAAAAAGTGGCTACGAGTGCTTTGAGTTCTGCGAGAAGATGCAGAATATCGGCATTTCAACACTTATCTGCACAGATATTTCAAAGGACGGTGCGATGATGGGTACAAACCATGAGTTGTATCGTGAACTTTCTGGCCGTTTCGGAATGAATATTATTGCATCAGGCGGAGTATCATCAATGGATGATATAAAGAAACTTCGCAGACTTGATATTTATGGTGCAATAATAGGTAAAGCCTATTATACAGGCGCAATAAATATACGCGAAGCTGTGGAGGAGGCAAAATGATAACAAAAAGAATTATTCCCTGCCTTGATGTAAAAGGTGGCAGGGTAGTAAAGGGAGTAAACTTCCAGGGACTTTCGGATGTTTCATCTCCTGTTGAACTTGCAAAATATTACAGCCAATGCGGAGCAGACGAGCTTGTATTTTACGATATAACGGCATCCTCAGACGGTCGCGCGATTTTTACCGATATTCTTTGTGAAACCGCAAGATCTGTTTTTATTCCATTGACAGTAGGTGGTGGAATCAATACAGTTAAGGACTTTGACAGAGTACTCAAATGCGGTGCGGATAAAGTCAGCGTAAATTCCGGTGCTATAAAAAATCCAAACCTTATTTTCGAGGCGGCAAAAAGATATGGCGACCAGTGTGTTGTTATCTCTGCGGATGTGAAAAGGGTAGACGGTGTATTCAGAGTGTTTGCCAAAGGTGGCAGAGAAAATACAGGTATGGAAGCAATTTCCTGGATAAAAAGATGCGTTGATAACGGTGCCGGCGAGGTTGTTCTTAACTCCATAGATACGGATGGTGTTAAGGGTGGATTTGACCTTGAAATGCTTGAGGCTGTATGTAATGTGGTTGATGTTCCGGTTATAGCTTCGGGCGGCGCAGGAAAAATATCTGATTTTACAGAGCTTTTTAAAACTCTGCCCAAGGTTGACGCAGGACTTGCAGCATCTATATTCCATTTTGGCGAAGTTAAAATTTCGGATTTAAAAGCGGAACTCAAGAATAACGGTATACCGGTGAGAGTTTGAGTTTTAATGCATAATGCGTAATGCATAATTAGGGTTGATTTGTTCTGCAAATCATAGTTTTGAAAATGTGAGGTAAATTACTGTGATTATTAATTTTAATATTGAAGAACTTAAATTTGACGATAAGGGGCTTATTCCTGCGATAGTTGTTGATGCAATTACAAAGAAAGTGCTGACTCTTGCATATATGAATAAAGAGAGTCTTGGAATATCTCTTGAAAAGGAACTTACATGCTTCTGGTCAAGAAGTCGTAAGGAGCTGTGGCTCAAGGGCGAACATAGCGGTAATGTTCAGCACATAGTGTCAATTACTGCAGATTGCGATAAGGATGCACTTGTGGTAATGGTAGAAAAGGACGGACCTGCCTGCCACACAGGTACAGATTCCTGCTTTACAAAGAGAATTGCCGAAAGCGAAAATCTTACCGAATTTTCCTACGAGGGACTTCTTGAACTTATAAAGGGCAGAAAAACAGACAAGAAGGAAGGTTCGTATACAACATATCTTTTTGAAAAAGGCGTGGATAAAATTCTCAAGAAGATAGGCGAAGAAAGTACAGAAGTTATCATTGCTGCAAAGGCTGAGGATAAGAAAGAAACAATCTATGAAATAGCAGATCTTGCATATCACGTGATGGTGCTTATGGTTGAGATGGGAATTTCCCTTGAGGATATTCATCGCGAGCTTGCTTCAAGACACGTTATTGACCATAAGGTTAAGCAGGAGAAAATGACAAAATGATTTTGCGTGATCTTCATATTCACACAAATTTTTGCGACGGAAAAAAAGAGCCTGAAGAATATGTGCAAGCTTCCATCGAAAAGGGACTCTCTAGTATAGGTTTTTCTGTTCATTCATATGTTCCCTTTGATCCCGACTGCTGTATTGCAAAGGAACAAATACCGGAATACAAGGCGAGAATCGGAGAGCTTAAAAAGAAATATGAGGACAGAATTGGAATTTTGTGCGGAGTTGAGCAGGATTATTACAGCGAAGAGTCTACAGATGGGTACGATTATGTAATAGGCTCAAATCATTACTTTAAAACACCGGGAGGAGAATTTCTTCCGCTTGACTTGTCCTTTGAGGTGCTGGAAACAATTTGTGATAAATATTTCTATGGAGATTATTTGGCACTTTGTGAGGATTACTACAGAGTTGAAGCAGATATACCTAAAAAACATAGGTGCAACATAATCGGTCACTTTGACCTTATAACGAAATTTAATGAAAAATTCCCGCGTATTGATGTGACAGACGAAAGATATATTAAAGCATATACCGATGCCGTAAAGGTGCTTGTTCCGTACAATATTCCTTTTGAGATAAATATGGGTGCAATAACAAGGAACTATAAAGCTTTACCATATCCGTCGGAAGAAATACTGAGAACAATTGTAAAGTATGGCGGTAAATTTATTCTTTCCAGTGATGCTCATAGCCCTTGTGATGTAGCGTTTGAATTTAAAAAATATGAAAAATGGGCATTGGAGAATGGTGCAGTCCTTGTGTGAGATAAAGCACAGCATTTGTTGATTAAAATGAACTTTTGAGTAAAAATTTTTAAAGTGTAAAATATAAGGTGCCGAAAGGAAGTGTCCGTATGAATATGAATACTGAATACACAGATAAGCTTATGAAAGCAATTTTAACTCTCAGAACTCCCGAGGAGCTTACGGCGTTCTTTGAGGATATATGTACAATAAAGGAACTTCAGGATATGGCGCAGAGACTTGAGGTTGCATCACTTCTTTACGACAAAAAGGTGTTCAGAGAAATAGCGGAAAGTACAGGTGCAAGCTCTGCGACGATTAGCCGTGTAAATAAATGTATTATGTACGGCACTGGTGGATATAAAACAGCGATTGAAAGAATGAAAGAAGATACAGAAAAATAACTTCTGATATAGCAGGGGAGAAATCCTCTGTTATTTTTTTGGCAAAGTTCGTTTTTTGGTAAAAATTAATGAAAAGTTTAAAACTAAACCAATAAATATTGAAATTTCCTGTTTACAAATCATTTTGTTTATGTTATAATCAGTACATAATGGATTTTAATAAACAGGAGGAATATAAAAATGTCCAGAAAAAAACTGTCAATGGACGGTAACACAGCTGCGGCTCATGTATCCTATGCGTTTACTGAAGTTGCTGCGATTTACCCCATTACACCTTCCAGCGTTATGGCTGAACTCACAGACTCTTGGTCCGCAGATGGACTCAAGAACATCTTCGGTGAAACTGTAAAGGTAACCGAAATGCAGTCCGAAGCAGGTGCGGCAGGTGCCGTTCACGGTTCTCTTGCAGCAGGTGCGCTCACAACTACTTATACAGCATCTCAGGGTCTTCTTCTTATGATCCCGAATATGTATAAGATCGCCGGCGAGCTTCTTCCCAACGTTATTCACGTTTCTGCTCGTTGTGTTGCTTCCCACGCTCTTAACATCTTCGGAGACCACTCCGACGTATATGCTTGCCGTCAGACAGGCTATGCTATGATGGCTGAATCCAACGCACAGGAAGTTATGGACCTTGGTGCTGTTGCTCACCTTTCCACAATCAAGGGTAGAGTTCCTTTCCTCAACTTCTTTGACGGCTTCAGAACTTCTCACGAAATTCAGAAGATCGAGGTTTGGGATTACGAAGAACTCGGCGAAATGATTAATAAGGATGCTATTGCTGCTTTCAGAAAGAGAGCTCTTAACCCCGAACACCCCGTACTTCACGGTTCTGCTCAGAACGGTGACATCTTCTTCCAGAACAGAGAAGCTTGCAACAAGTACTATGATGCACTTCCCGCTATCGTTGAAGATTATATGCATCAGGTCAACGAGAAGATCGGCACCAACTATCAGCTTTTCAACTACTACGGCGATCCCAATG
>JAFWWX010000175.1 GCA_017517985.1 Clostridia bacterium
GAAAAATTAAGTCTTGCAACATTCATTCCTGCTTTGCAAAGTCCGGTTATTACTTTTTCAGTTTCACTAGCAGGACCTATTGTGCATACTATTTTTGTTTTGCGCATATTAAGCCTCCAAAAAAAGCTCGCTGTCTTTTATATGATTTTTGTTACTTCGGTATATTTTTCATTAGGGTATTTTAAGCTACTGATTTCAGGATATGCCTGTTACCTTCCCCCTTGACAGATTGAGTACCCCTTCCGGAAGATGGGAAAGATTGTCAAGAGACCTTCCGGCACCTATACAAACGCAGTTTGTTGGATTTTCCGGAATATGTACCTTTATACCGGTTGCCTTTTCTATAAGTCTGTCAATACCTCTGAGCTTACTTCCGCCTCCGGTGAGTACTATACCGCCTGTTGCAATATCGCCGACAAGCTCCGGAGGAGTCATTTCTATAACACGGCACACAGCATCAACTATCTGAGTCAGAGGCTCGTCCATAGCCTCAATAAGCTCCTTTGTTGTGATGGTTACTTTCTTGGGAAGACCCTCAATAAGGCATCTGCCCTTAACCTCACAGCTCTTGGGCTCGGAGAAGGGCCACGCGGTACCTATAGCTATCTTAAGCTCCTGTGCCGTTGTTTCACCAATCAGCATACTGTGCTTTCTTCTTATGTACTTTACAATCGCATCATCAAGTCTGTTGCCCGCAACTTTTATTGATTCTGAGGTAACAACATCCCCAAGGGACATAACTGCAATATCAGTAGTTCCGCCGCCAATATCAATTACCATATTTCCGACCGGTTTTGAAATATCAAGTCCGGCGCCGATGGCCGCAGCAACCGGTTCTTCTATAAGATAAACCTTCTTTGCGCCTGCACGAAGTGTTGCCTCGCATACGGCTCTTTCTTCAACCTCTGTAATACCGCTTGGAACGCATACTATTACTCTGGGCTTGAAGAAGGTATTTCCTATTGCTTTCTTTATGAAATGACGAAGCATCTGAAGTGTCATATCATAGTGATTTATAACACCGTCGCGAAGCGGATTTACCGCAACAAGTCCCGCCGGAGTTCTTCCCAACATTCTCGCTGCATCCTTGCCTACGGATATTACCTTTTCCGTGTTCTTGTCCACAACGACAACCGAGGGTTCGTCTATTATAACTCCCTTATTTTTCACATATACAAGTACAGATGAAGTACCAAGGTCTATTCCAATATCCTGTGCCATAGTTGTACAGTTCCTTTCAGTTATCATAATTGTCGGATTTTCTTGAATCCGACATATCTGTCAAAGACTCTTTTTCAGGTGATGTCTTGTTTTTCTCGGTGGAGTTCTTGGAGTGGAGCGTGAATTTAAAACAAGCATAGCTGTTTTCCTCTGATTCAGCAAAAATCTGCTCGCCTTGGGAGGTAAGTATAGTTTTCACTATGAAAAGACCAAGTCCCGCACCGCTTTTATCAAGTCCCCTTGAGGGGTCTGTTTTATAGAATCTGTCGAATATATAGGGAAGCTCCTGCTTTTTTATTCCCTTGCCGGTATTAAACACAGAAACAATATAATTGCCATCCGGTCGACTGTCAACACCTATCTTCAGAAGTCCACCTTCGTCTGTAAATTTTATGGCATTGTGTATAAGATTATACGCAACCTGATGTATTCCGTCACTATCGGCATAAACCATACATTTTTCGCGGCAAAGCTCAAATTCTACACGAAGTTTCTTGTCGTCTATCTGCTTTTCCATAGAAATAAGGATAAGACGCAGAAGCTCACATATATCAAACTCCGCTTTGTTAAACTTACGCTCACCGGACTGGATTCTTGTTATATCAAGAATAGAGTTTACAAGTCTTGAAAGTCTGTGTGTTTCCGCTGATACTATCCGCAGATAATATTCCTGCTTTTCCGGGGGGATTGTTCCATCAAGTATTCCGTCAACAAAGCCTGCTATACTCGTCATAGGAGTACGCATATCGTGGGAAACGCTTCCGAGAAAGCTTCTCTGTGCCATTTCCTTTTCCTTAAGTGCTATCGCCATAGAGTTAAAGGCTGCCGCAAGTTCAGCAATCTCGTTGTCAGTACCCTCCTGGAGAACATCAACATCGTAGTCGCCTTTTTCGTAGCTTATTGCCGCTTTTTTCATATTTTTAAGCGGAGATACTATTCTTTCGCTTATAAAAACCGCAACAATTACCGTCGCAATGGTTATCCAGATAAATGACAGAAGAAGTGTCTGGATAAGACTTGCGGTAAAGCTTTCAATTCCTGATGATGCAGCACTGACAATTACAATGCCGTCGACATATCCGTCACTGTTTCTTACTGCAAAGCTTTTATTTACCGCATCTCCCGAATAAAAACCGTAGAGATTGCTGAAGGAAAGCTCGTCTGCCGTACTTTCGTGGGAGAGCTTATGCATAGCTTCGCCGGGAATTACCCTGCTTACACCGTTATAAAGCTCGTCCGGTATAACGGAAAATTTTACATTTCCTATCCTGTCTGTGACCACAACCGCAAAGTCGTTCATCTGTGAAACATTTGTTATTGCCGATTGTATTTTATCCGGATAATCAGACAGCACGCTGTCGTAATCCTTATCGCAAAGCTCCTCAAGGTCTGTAATAAGGTTTCCTACAAGAGTTGCGGATTCGTCTGCTGCCGAAAAGCGTGTTGATACAGTGTAATTTGATATGGCGGAGCTTATGATAATGGCGAGAAGGAGAAAGCTTATGGATATAAGCAGGGCGAAGGTAACAATGTATTTCGCGTGTATGCTTCCAAGAATATTCAGTTTTTTAAAGTCTGAACTCGGACTCTTGCTGTTCATACACAACCTCCCTGCCATTATTTTTATATTTTCATTACACAAAGTTTCACGGCATAATTATATACATTATATTTTACTATAAAACAATACCTATAGTCAATAGGAATCGTAAAAATTTATTCTTTTTGTGAAATATTCCAATTGAGATGACACCGTCAAATCCCCCTTGGGCGATCAAGGATTGTAAAAGCGTTCAAAGAACGCGTTGCATTCTTCGTAGGGGGAAGGAATCTGCCCGTTTCAATAAGAAATTCGAAATCCTTCACAGGGCGTGCCTTTACCCATTCTGTATTTTTCATCATTGGTTGAAATATTCATATATATCGGTTATAATGTAATTAACCTTAAAGTAAACGATGCTTACTTAAAGGCTTTGGCTGTATGCCACAATATCGTATGAAAGGAAATACAATCAATGAAATACAATCCCAATTATGTATACGATGTAAGAGAATTCAAGTCCATCCGTGAGCTTATTGACGCAAACTGCGTAGAATACGCAGAAAGACCGGCGTTTCTTTTTAAGGAAAATAAAGAGGAAGTTGTAATAACCTATAAAAAGCTCTTTACTGATATAAAGGCTCTTAGTGCATACCTTTGTTCTAATGGCTTTGAGGGTGGAAAAATTGCCGTTACCGGAAAAAATTCATATACCTGGGCACTTACATATCTTGCAACAGTGTGCGGTGTAGGAGTAGTTGTTCCGATTGACAGAGAGCTTTCTGAAAAGGAGGTTTCCTTTATTCTCGAACATTCCGAAGCAGATGCCGTTATGATTTCAGAGGATACTGCGGAAAAGTTTGAGAATGTTGACGGTGTAAAAAAGCTTTATATGGATAAAATGCCGGAATATCTTGCCGAGGGTCAGAGACTTATTGATGAGGGTGATACGAGCTACGAAAAGCATACTGTTGACCCCTATGCAATGGGCGCAATCCTTTATACCTCCGGAACAACCGGTGTTGCCAAGGGTGTTATGCTCTCACAGAACAATATAGTAAGCGATATTGAACATATCCTTCGCAGAGTTGTGCTGACACCTGAGGACAGAACTCTTTCGGTACTTCCGCTTCACCACACCTATGAATGTACAATAGGCTTTATCGCAATGCTCTATGGCGGTGCAAGTATAGCGTACAACGAATCCTTAAGAACTCTCAAAAAAGACCTTGTTGACTATAAACCCACAATATTCGTATCCGTTCCGATAATTCTTGAAAGATTCCATAAGCTTGTTCGCGATAAATATAAGAAAATCAAGGGCGGAAACGGAATATTGTCACTGCAGAAGGCGGCGGCGAAAATTTCAAATTACGATGTAAGAAGAAAAATATTCTCTGCAGTACACGAGGCGTTCGGAGGAAAACTGCGACTTATTCTTTGCGGAGCAGCTCCCCTTGACCCGAATATCAACAGAGACTATGAGCTTTTCGGAATAAAGGTGTATATCGGCTACGGCCTTACGGAAACCGCCCCTGTTTGTCTTATGCACAGCGACTTTTATAGGTGTGCCGATGACAACGGCTATCCTATGGCGGGTACATATGCAAAAATTGTGGACGCAAACGCAGACGGTATAGGTGAGCTTGCGGTTAAGGGCCCCAATGTAATGCTCGGATATTATAAGAACCCCGAAGAAACAGAAAAGGTAATGCAGGATGGCTGGTTCCTGACAGGCGACCTTGCATATCAGAATCCGGAAAATGGTACCTTTAAGATTGTGGGCAGAGCAAAGAGTATGATTGTAACCCCCAGCGGTAAAAAGGTATTCCCGGAGGAGCTTGAGGCAAGACTATGCGAGAGTCCTCTTGTTGAGGAATGTCTTGTTTTCGGCACAGAGGGCGATGGAAAGACGATTATTACCGCATCAATATATCCGAACACTGATGAGGTTATGGCGGTGCTTTCAAAGAAAGGCTTCGACGAAAACCTTGCGGAAGAAAACTATGGCGAATTTGAAAAGCAGACAAAGGCGCTTCTCACAGCTCTCATTACAGAAATAAATGACGAAGTTCTGGTATATAAGGTTATAAAAAGACTTATTGTCAGAAAAGAAGAATTTGAAAAGACAACAACAAAGAAAATCAAGAGAAACCTTGAAAGCAATTTAAAATAAAAAAGAGTTTGTTGTTAGTGTCTGATCTTATTTGTATTATTATAAAAAACGAAAACGAAAGGAAACACTATGAGAACATCAAATCAGCAAAGTCGTGAAAAATTTATAGTTGCGGCAATTTCTGAGATGCAGCAGCACGGGATATCGGATTTTTCCATAAGAAGTGTTGCAGAAAAATGCGGTGTTTCCAGCGGAGCGCCCTATAAGCATTTCAAAAACAAAAACGAACTTATTCTTGAATCTATAAAATACATAAACACAAAATGGGGAGAGATACAGCAGAAGGTAATCGAGGAGTGTGGCGATGACCCCAGAAAAAAACTTGTTGAAATCAGTATTGCGTATGTAAAGTTTCTGTGCGCAAATCCTGCGTTTCAGTCGGTGCTGATGCTTAACGACAACTCTCTGTCTCCGGAACAGCTTGCACAAAAGGCGAAGATAAGTGAGCTTACGGAAAAGATAATATCCGAATACTGTAGTTCTGTAGGAATGAACGATGCTGACAGAAAGAGAAAAACCTATGCTGTTCGTTCCTTTATCTTCGGTGCAGCGTTTATGATTAACTCCGGCTTTTTCTGTGACGACGAGGAGAATATCTCCCTTGTTCGCTACTGTATTGAGAGGGAATTTGACCTGAAGTAAGACGACAAATAAAAGATACACCACGGAATCATCTTGGATTCCGTGGTGTTTTTATCGCTATTGGTTTTTGAAAATGCTCAGTCGTGAAAAAGCCGTAGCTCTCTTTCCACAACCTTTCCGTTTTCAAGAAAAACTCTGGGTACTCTCTTAGATACTGCACAGATAATTTCATAAGGGATTGTGTCTGCATATTCTGCCATTTTTTCAACGGGGTTATTTTCACCGAAGATTTCCACTTCGTCACCTACCTCGCAGCTGTCATATCCGTCGAGGTCAATCATACACATATCCATACATATTCTGCCAAGAATTTTTGCCTTGCCGTAGGGGAGCTGTACCTCGTAGCCGTTTGAAAGTCTTCTGAAAAGTCCGTCTGCGTAGCCTATCGGAAGGACACCTATTTTTTTTCTTTGCTGTGAAGTATAAAGTCTGCCGTAGCTGATGCTGGTGTTTTCATCAAGTACCTTTATTGTGCCGATAACCGTCTTTTCACTCATAACGGGACGAAGACCAAGACGCTTTGCGTCGCTTCCGCAGCCGTATGTGAGAATACCCGGTCGAACCATATCAAGATAGGTTTCCGGATAGTTTGCAAAGGCACCGGAATTTGCACAGTGACGGAGAGGGAATGTTATTCCTTTGTTTTCAAGCTCTCTGACAACTGACATAAAGAGGTTGAACTGTTTTTGTGTATACTCCCTGCTCTGCGAATCCTGCTCATCGGAAACTGCAAAGTGTGTAAATATACCCTCTGCACAGAGATTTTGAAGATTGCAGGTGCGTATTACAGCCTGTACGCAGTCAGAGAAGTGTCTGCCGTCACACAAAAAGCCAAGCCTTGACATACCGGTATCAAGTTTTATGTGTATTTTGAGTGTGCCACCGAGCTTTTCGGCTTCCGATTGATATTCGTGAGCTTTTGCCTCGCAGGTTACGGTCTGTGTTATATTGTATTTTATGAGCTTATCCACCTGCTCGCCGGGAGTATGACCAAGAATCAATATCGGCATTTCTATACCGCCAAGTCTTAATTCCTGCGCCTCGTCAAGACTTGAAACTGCTAGGTAGTCTGCGCCAAGCTCAGAGAGGGTCTTTGATATTCTCAAAGCACCGTGTCCGTAGGCGTCAGCCTTAACAACACCCATAAACCTTACCTTTTCGCCTGCAAGCTCTCTTATTCTGTTGTAGTTGTGTTTGAGATTGTCAAGGTTTATTTCTGCCCAGGTTCGTTTAAGGTGTGTCACGGAAATTCAAGTCTCCCTTCAAAATTTAAGATATTAAAGTCGGAAATATATATTTGTACTGCAACTATTATAAGCTGTATTTACGGAAAATGCAAGTGGGTCTGTGATTTTTATTTTTTTGATTGCAATTTATAACCAATTTACTAATGCGTTTTGCAACAAGACAATCGTGCTATCGGGGATATTATTGCCTCGCCCGAGGAGCTTTGCGAGTCGGGCAAAATCGTGGGTCAAGGGAGTCCTCGACTCCCTTGTAGGGGTGTTGGGGGCAACGCCCCTGACAGAGAGTGCAACAAGACAATCGCTCTGTTGGTAATATTATCCCCCTGCCCGAGGAGCTATGGGAGTCGGGCAAAATATGTGGGTCAAGGGAGTCCCTGACTCCCTTGTGGGGGTGTTGGGGGCGACGCCCCTGACA
>JAFWWX010000176.1 GCA_017517985.1 Clostridia bacterium
CGTATGCCAACACGTTGCAGAATACTTTGGGAAACCCCATTTGACTGCACCCTCAGCGGTCCATTTGACAACTTGTTTCTTACCTGACTCTCAGCACCACAGGCTCTCTGTAAAGGCATCATTGCCGTTATCTCCGCTTCAGCGGTTTGAAGTATTAAATTTGAATACATTATACACCCACTTACCCACTTTGTCAATAGATGTATTTTAGTTGTTACAGTTTGTTCATACCCTGCGATGATTCTCAATCGTGCTGCCGGATCATTGCTCAATATGTGACGAACATACCCTCTGCGAAAGATCGTTTATTGGATTCGTCCGGCTCAATTAATGATGATAGTGTAATACTCTCAAAATAACGATTTACCAGAGTATGTAATTCAGTCTGCATAGGAAGCGTAGGACAGGTATCGGCACGGTCGCACTTTTCGGCTTTACTTTTCGGGTTCCTGTTATTCTCTGCACTACACACTTTCTTGTATGGAGATGTACCAATTCATCCACACCACATTTAAGGGCAGGCGGTTGTCTGTGTTGTACATAACCGTTTCAGTAGTTTTGCTTCTTCGTCACGACTGCCTGTGTACATTCTTGTTCCTCTTTCAAAACCGAAACCTATAAATGTTCAGCGTTAATGATCACCTCTTTTTGCACTTGGGAAAAAAGAGGATAGTTTTTGAGAACAGTATCTTCCCTTATTCTATTACGGGTCTTACTTCCGCAGACTGGACAGCGTACCCATTCAGACTTTGTCATTTTCTTTTACCTGCTTTCTGTCAATAACCATAATCAGTATGGCGGCGAAAGCTAATACAACGGTGGTAATCAGGCTTGCTTCAATACCATATACGCCGCCGTTCCATATATTTTCGCCTACGGATTGCATATTGAAAATCGCAGTAACAGTTTCATCATTTCCACTCAAATTCAATCCGAGAACGCTATATAAAACAGCGTTCCAAAATGAGTGCAAACCACAAGCCGCCCAAATGCTCTTAAAGCGGATAGTCAAAAGCGAAAAAATAGTGGAAATCAATAAAAGATTGATTATGCCGAATACGCCATAAATCACTCCGCCGTCAAACAAAGATGACAAATGAGGAATGATAAACATTAAGGTACTTATATCCATTGCAATAGCTAAAGATGTTTTCTCTTTGAGTGAGCGGAAAACAACACCTCGGCATAAGATTTCTTCTGTTGCACCTTGAACGACAAAACCACCTATTAAGAGAACAATT
Organism: Clostridia bacterium; assembly: GCA_017517985.1. The sequence goes on from JAFWWX010000176.1 coordinate 1,242, forward strand.
ACAAGAATATCAGCATTTTCAAAAACTCCGTGATATTCAATATTGCCTGTCAAAATGATAGCAACAACAGATACAGCAAGTAAGAGAACACCTATTATAGCTCCGATAAAGTAATTTCCAAAGTGATTTGTCAATCCCATTTCAGATAATGGCTTTTTCTCGATCAGTTTCCAATACAGCAATGCTACACCTGATATAATAATATAGCCGTAATAAGTAATCAGCGTTATCGTCTGTGCGTCAAACACATCTCCTACAAGCATATTTTTACCAAGAGCAAAATGTAAGAGTATGATTACTCCCTCTGCTAAAAACAGTCCAACTATGTAGCACAACCAGAAAGCAAGAATTTTCTTTACAACGAATAATGCCATCGGCATTTCCGTTCGGTTATTAAGTGGACTGATATTCTTCAAAAATTGCTTCATTGTTCCGTCCCTCCTTGTAAATCACGAATGCCATTCAATATCGTTTTTAATGCAAAGTCAAAGGTATCATTCAGAGGTGCTGGATTTCCGTATCCGCCGTGGCTTTCAATAGCACAAAATCCCTGTAAAAAGCCACGAAGCACACGAACACTATGCACTTTTTGTTCCTCGGTTAATCCATAGGCTTCAAGCACCTGAAACATAACAGATACTGTCCCGTGCGTTGCCTGTAAATGCTCCTCCGATTGATACATATTGTACCATTGCATAGCTTCAAACAAACCTTTGTGCTCGGAAACAAAGCTTCGATAAGCATAACAAATTTCAATAATTGCATCGTCTTTTGCTTTACCTATGGCAGCCCTTGTGATTTCACTTTCCAAAGAACGCCAGCCATAAAGCATCAATTCCTTGTTTAACTCGTCAAGTCCACCGCTAAAATGCTTATACAATGACGGAGATTTTATTCCCAATTCCGTTGCTAACACCTTTAAGGTTACATTTGCAACCCCTTTTTCATCGGCCATACTCGCCGCAGCCTCAATAATTGCTTTCTTATCTAATCCTACTTTCATTTAACTACCCCTTTCTTTTGATAGGCTAATTATATTAGCCATTATAGCATACTGATTTCCAAAAGTCAATTCATTTCAAAATGTTGATAAACAAGTTACACTTAGTCGCATAATCTCTATAAACAAGAGATTATATATCCTGTATACAGCAGACCGAAGCCGAGCTTAATGAAAAACTAAATAAACTCCCCGATATTCTCACCGATGACGGTTATCCTGATGTACAGGCATTTATGAAAACTTACCGCAAAGCAGAGGCTATTGTGACACAGTATAACCAAGACCTTGCAGAATGGGAGCAGGCAGTTAAGGACGGACAGAAATTTGCCGAGAAACAGCACAGACC
>JAFWWX010000177.1 GCA_017517985.1 Clostridia bacterium
CCTTATAGTGATTGGGCAAAATCAGATATTGAAAAAGCAATAGCATTAAATATAATAAATGTCGGTGGAAATTATAATTTCCCTGCTCCTATTACCCGTGAAGAATTTTGCGAGCTTATATACAATTACTGCTATAATGTAGTTAAAGAGGTTGACACAGTTACAGGAGAAAACAAGTTTACTGATACAACAAATTCAAAAATTATCAGATTAAATGCAATGGGAATTATCAACGGAAAATCCGAAACAGAGTTTGCACCTAATGACTTGCTTACCCGTGAGGAAGCTGCCGTTATTCTTAACAGAATGGTAAACAAAACTATTCCTGTACCCGTAACAGAAATGTATTTTAACTTTGATGATGAAGCAAGTATTTCTGATTGGGCTTCTGATTCCATTCAAGTAATGTGCAATATGGGAGTTATGAATGGTGTTGGAGAAAACAAATTTGCTCCACAAGACACATATACAACAGAACAGGCTATCGTAACAATCGTTAGAGTATATGCAGCTCAATCCGCTAATATGGGAATTATCGGCGGAGCTGACGCACCAACAGAAATATATATCGGTGAAGATATTGAGGTTTCTGATTTCTATATCGAGGAAGCATTTAAGCATACAAAAAAAGCCGGAGAGCTTGCCGGAACAAAAGAATTTATCTCAATGTATATTTCTGATGATGAAACAAAAACATCTATTGACAATCTTTCAAAGACAGATTTTGAAAAACCCGTCCAAATGTACTATGTTTCATATAACATTGATAAGGTTGTAGAATACTACAATAAAATGATTGCAGAGGAAAATCCAGACGAAGAAATTGACGTCAAAAAATTCATAGAGCTTAACGGATTTAACCTTTCTGTCTTTGCTACTCAAATAAATGGTCGCTTTGGTGCAAGAACACTTGCTGCTACAACTGTACTTACAAGCAGAGAGGGTTATATTATGCCAAAAGACTTTGAAAATGATTTCGGTATCTACCTGCAGTATGAGGGCGATTATTCAGCTCTTGTAACATTTAATAAGATTGGTGAGGGGGTTATCGAGGCTCGCATGCAGTTTGTGAGAAACGGTGAAAAAGCAGATATGCTAATGTTTATGAGTGAAATTTACGACGCTCTTGGTGAGGAAAGTATAACAATCGGGAAAATTAAATAACCTGCAAGGAGGTTATTGATATGAAAAAGAGATATTTTATTATACCAATTCTAATAATTTTGATAGTATCAACTGTGCTGCTTATACATAAGAAAGATAAAGGAATAAACTCCCATATCGCCGTTATGTGTTCGGGAACAGAATATACAGAAGCCGAAAATATAGGATATTTGAAAATTGTATTTGATGATGAAAAAAAATCACCCAAAACCATTATGGTAAAAGACGAAGAATTAAAAAAAGAACTCTCAAATTCCAATATTGAGGATATAATAGGAGCACAAATTTTCTTGCATTTGCCTAATGATGTTATTAAAGAAAATCATATTGATACAAACACGTTTGAGCCAACAAACCTTTTATTAAGCACATCTGAATACGATAAATACTACGAAATTGTAGATGTGTCATACAAATAAAAAAACAACCGTGATACATGCCGCTTATGATTGCGAACTGTATCACGGTATTTTTTTGCGGTCTATGTCACGCATTAGAGGGCGTTTTTTAAGGTTTTTGGATAAAGAGTATTACCCCTTTGGGATTTCACTCTAAAACCCCTTATTTTAAGGGAATAAATTGCCTTTATTCCGTGACATAAGACGCTGTTTTTGTTTTCGTTCCGCTGCTTGCCGTCTTGTGATGACTTTTCTGCAATCGGAACAATACTTTGACCTATTACTGTTTGGTATATAATATCTGCCACATATAGAACACAGTTTTGTGTTCGGTGGCTTCATCAGTTCAATATGCAAATCTTTATCAACAGGCAGTACGGCAACCTTAAACCATTTGCAGATAATATGTGAGTATGTTATAAGCTGGGGACATACGCACGGATCGCCGTCGTCAAGCAAAATACAATGGCCGCCGTCGTAGTTGCAACAGAGCTTGCGAACAAGTGCATTTGTACGTCTGCTTTGCTTCGGGGAAAGTAATATTATTCTGCTCATAGCTCCGGCTCCGATTTATGAGGTGCTTTTGAAGGTTCCTTTTTCTCTCCATGCTCTTTGGCAGAATTTTTTATCTGTTCCCGGATAGACGGCTTCGGCGGCTCGTTGTTTATTAAACCGTCAATCTGATTGAAATTCTGCTCCGTGTGCTTTTCTGCATTTGCAAGATAGTTAAAAGGCTCTCCTGCAAAAGTAATTTCTTTTTTGCATTTGAGCCTTGATAATACACCTGTTTTCAGTTCTGCAAATTCTGCGTAATTTTCCGTAGTGAAAGCTCCGTTTTCAAGCATTTGCTGTTGAGAAACTACCCAACCGTCGCCATACAGGAACGAATACATCTTGTGATTATCCGATATATGAATAACGGATTTATCTGAATTATCGTAGTATGAAGGCGCGTCAAACATAAAGTGATAATTTTCATTTGTTCCCAAGTACACTTTATCGTCAGTTCCTACAAGAGCAGTATATCCCTCGTAATTACTTATTACAGCGCTCCTGATTCTGATATAGTCAAGAAATTCGGGCACTTCCTTAAATCCCACACTATCACAGTAATACGCCTTTTCTTCACCTTTGCCGTAAATAACAATAATATCCGATACACTCAAACTATGTCCTTTGAAATCCTGCGGAATATCTATATTAAATCTCTGGAAAAGTTTTTCCAATGTATCAGACGGCATATATGCTGCAGAATAAATCAAGTCATAATTGTTTTTGTCTGCAAATTCTCCTTTGCTATGCAGCCGTTCCAAACTTTCAAAACGGAAATCTCTTGTATCATCACCCGATTTAAGCTGATAAATGAAATACTTAACAGGGATATATTTTTCCTCATACTCTTTGAGTTCAAGAGGAAGAACATCATCATCTGTCTGTCCTAAATCCGCAAGCATATCCTTGATATAATCGGTGCGTCCGTTATAAAGGCTTTCCGACAATTTCATTGCCATAGCCCCGTCAGAATATTTTGCGGCATAGTCCATATCGTGAGCAACAAAAAACCTATCAAGTGAATTTGCAAGCTCCATACTGCGCTTAATCTTATCATCAATAAAGCTATCGTCATTCTCAATAGGTGTTATTCTGCAGAAGTCAGGAATTTGTGCTGTGTTTCCGTCATAGTAGGTTGTATATGGCCCCTGTTCTTTCTCCAAAACGGCACTATCAACCATAATAGCCTTTCGTTCCTCTGCCTTGTCTTTTCCGTACTGCTCAAAATTGATGTAGTCCTCAATATCATAGAGTAATCTTAAATCAATTCCGTTTTCCTCCATAACATATTTACCGTAATCGTCCCAATCATACATATTATCAACCAAAGTATAACAATCGGTATTTTGAGCAAGATTTATAAGGTTTTCAATGGAATGTATATCGGCTTCGTCCTCCATAGCAGAAAGAAAGATTTTCATTTCTTCGGAATTGAGATTTTTAAGTAAGTACGCAAGATAGTTGAGTTCGTCAACATTTTCACCTGTTGCGATATAATCAGCCAAATCACCGTATGAAATAACATAACTTGAAACGGCATATTGTTCAGGCGAGGCATCTTTTGAAAGCCCAATATCATTAAGGAGCTTTTCAAAACGTTCAGGCTTTGCCGGAAGCAATAACCACTGTTCAGCTTGCGTCTCTTTGTTGTAAATCAACACAGAAAACGGCCCCGTGTCCTGTAAAAAGTTTTCCCGGTATTCGTCAAGCCTTTTGAAGAAATCTTCATTTTGGGTAGCATACCTTGTTAGAAGGCCTTTCACATTATCAAAATTACCTGAAATAATATCATCAGCGATATTTTCCTGTGCTTCCATAACCTCTGTATGCTCCGAATTATATGTACTGCTGTGTTCCCTTAAATGAACATCAATATCAAAGGCTAAATCCGTAGCGTCGTCCAACGCCATATCCTGATTTATATTATCTTTTGCCATAATTACACCTCCAAATCGTTATTTTTACTCTTTGCAGGTTTCTTTTGAGTAGAAATATTTTTATTATCGGAAAGCTGCTTTTTTATTGACGGTTTAGGCTCAAGCTCTATTGACTTATCACGGAATATGTCAAGATAGTTTTTTACATTTTCTTTCAATATTTCGTAATGCCTTTCTTTTGGTGCAGCCGCATACCATTCCGTTTTTCCGTCGTAAGCCCATATATGAGGCGCAACACCCTCTTTGAAATTAGGATTGCCCGGAACAGGAAGCCTGCCCCAAACATCAAAAAACTGTATTGCGTGCTTATCTACAACGCCGTCTTTTCTGTTAATAACGGTTATTCGCAGTACATCATAGTTTCTGCTCACGCCGCTATCGTCAATCTGGCATTTTATTTTCAAATCACTGTCAAGTTCACCGTAGCACACGCCGGAGATATATTTTGTGTTTGAAAACATATCATCATTACCGAAAATCTTTCGCAATTCATTTTCAAGAAAATTGTTAGTTGACATTGCCATAATTAAACCTCCAAATCGTTTTGTTTACTTTTTGCAATCTTTTTTGGTTGCGTTTCTTTTTTATCGGAAAGCTGTTTTTTTATAGATTGCTTTTTTTCCTTTTCCACCGAAAAATCCTTAAATACACTTGCATATTCTTTGACACTTTCTCTTAAAATGTCAAAATCCTTTGTTGTGGGCTGGTACAAATACCAAGCCAATTTTTCATCACTTATCCATAAATGCGGAGAAACACCGTCACGGGAATTGGTATTGCCCGGAACAAACTTTTTACCCCAAATTTCATTAAATCTGATAACTGTTGCGTCAATTTCACCCTCTGTACGATTTATAAGTTCCAATCTCAAAGCGTCAAAATGACTGCTTACACCCATAGAAACAAATCGTGCTTTCATACGGATATTTTCGTCAAGCTCACCGTAACAATTTCTGCCTACATACTTTGTGTTATTCAGAATTAAATCATCACCGAATATTTTTTTTAGTTCTTTTTCAAAAGTCGTAGCAATCATCATAATTAAACCTCCAAATCATTCTTTTTATTTTTTGTCGGAGATGCCGGAACGTCAGCAGTCTTGCCTTTGTTTTCTTCAAGCTGCTTTTTTATGGAACGCTTTATACTTGCCGGCTCCATTGTAACCCTGTATTCTGTCGGAATAGTGCTTTTGTCGCCGTTATACCTTGCAGCCAAGCCCAGCGTTTTATTAGCGTGATTTATAAGGTCGGTAAGATTTTTAATGTTTTTATCTTTTTCTATCTCACTCATAAACCTATCGCACATTCCGTCGTCCATACGAAAAACAAGAGCTGAAAAGTAGTTCAGCTCGTCAAGACTTTCAGTAGGCTTTATAACAGAGTGTAGTTTTTCGCTGTATAGGTGAAAATCGTCAAACATATATTCACCCTGTACTGCGTGAGGTAAGAGCCCTATTTCTTCAAACGCTCTTGAAACGGTTTCTTTATCTGTCGGAAGATAAATCTTTACACTTTCAAAATCGCCTTTTAGATAATCTTCTGCATTGGTTATTACTGCAATAAAATTGTAGTCCTTTTCAATGCCTTTGTTTTTATCAAAATTATCAAGCCTATCAAGATATGGCTGTATTTCGTCCTCCGACAAGTGATGTTCCTTTTTCATACCGTGAATTATCTGTTTTACCTGTGCTGTGTTATTGGTACGGATATAATCGGCAATGTGTTTTTGAGCTTTGACGACATCATCAAACATATTTGAATACTCGTCGCTTGTTTCCCGGAAAAAGCTATCTAAATCAACAGCAAATATTTCTGTTGTATCAATCAGCTTGTCGTCAACGTCCTCAATAAGAGAATTGGGGCGGAAGAAAGGAAGCTCTTTACAGTTCCATTCATCACCCGACGGGTATAAATATCCTTTTGATGTAAAAACGCCATGCTCTGCTTCAATGATGTAATTAGCAAATGCAGTTGGGTTAATAGCGTCTTTGTAATGGTCGGGTAAACTGTCTAACATTCCCGAATCATAAATAAAATATAAACCGAGCTCTGTCGGATTGTCTTTATCCATTTCAAAAACATAGTAATCGTCATTATGTGTAAATTCTCTGATTTCCGCAAGGCTATTAAATTTTGCTGCGGTCTGCATTACTGCGTCCAGCTTCATCATCTGAAAGCCGTCAAAGGTGTCAAGACGTTCTGCAGTTTTTGCAAGTTCGTGTATATCAGTACGAACATTTACAAGCGGATTGAGGCTTTTTAATATACATTGGCACTCGTCAATAAAATACTGTCCTTGTTCCGCATCAGGAGGGAGGCCTATATCTTCAAGAGCATTTTCAATACGCTTAATATCTGCCGGAAATTCGAGCCATATCCCGGAAGTTTCTTTATTGCCGTTGTCATACTCGGAAGCATTTACAAGATAAAAACGAAATACTACATCTGTGGGTTTTTCCACAAATACCATACTGTTAGAAATAATTGCACTGTCAATTTGTTCCTGACTTAACCTGTGATAAAACTGATAGGCTTTTCCGTCATTATCAACACCGTTTGCAATGTAGCCTTTATCAACCTTTTCAACATTGGTGAAAACCTGTTCCTGCCCGTGAATGTTGATTTTATAATATCTTTTATCCGGTTTACTCACTATCAAGCACCTCCGAATCTTCACCTGCAGAAAAATCTATGCTGTTAAATTCTGTATCTGTCATTCCTACAAGTTTTGAAATCAAAGCGGAAACAGTTTCCGTAAGCTCCGCATCTTCGATATGAGGCAAGGCCTGTTGTAAATCCATTATGAGCTTTATCCTATCTGATGTGTCGTACATATTTATAATTTTTGTTTCATCAACTGAAAATCTCATAAAATTACACCTCCAAATCATTATTTTTGTTTTTTGTTTTCTTTGCCGGAACGCCGCCGTCCTTTGCTGCATTATCTGCAAGCTGCTTTTTGATTGACGGCTTTTTTGCGTGTATGAGAGCATCATACAAAGCATAGTCAAATGTGGTTATATTCCTTGTATCGCCGTAGTCCAAGCGATAATGTATAAGCTCTATATGGTCTGATTTTTCCTTATCTGTCATACTGATAATTCGATTAGCAACAGCAGATTTTATTAAATCGTCAATATGTGTTTCAATATTTCCGACAGGGTAATTGCTTCTTTCGCTGCGTACCGATTTCAAAGTGTCTTTTAATTTTTCTGCGTCATTGGGTATATAATCTAAACCGATATATCTACCGTAATATTTGTGTTCATCAGCAGAAAACCATTTGCCAAAATCCATAACCACGTCGCCGTTTTCATAATGCAGAATTTGACTATCGGCCTTTATTGCGTTTTTCTTTATATCTGCAACATTTTTTTCATAATCAAGCTGATACAAATTCCCGTAAATATTGTTATACTCGGTATAAGTTATTTCAAAAGCGTATGCAATCGGGTTATCGCTTTTCTGCTCAAACCAATGTTTCCAAGCCACATTTGCAGATGTGTTTTTTATGAAAACATCTTTTTCAAAAAAGCAATGTGTACCGTGAGTACGGGAAAGCCATAGCATATTTCTGTCCTCTGCATTATCTGACATAGCAGCTTTTTGAATGGCGTCTATATCATACTTGAAATCCTGCTTGTAATACTGCGTATGAGCCTGCATAATTTGCCTTAAAGTATCTATCAAATCAACATTCTCAAATTTCTGCATAGACTATACCTCCAAATCCTGCGATTTCTTTTTAGTTGTTTTCTTCGGTTTAGGCTCGTCAGCTTTCTTTTCTTTGTCCTTTTCAAGCTGTTTCTTGATAGAGGGCTTTTTGCCTGTTTTCTTCTCAATGGCCTTTTCGGTCTTAACCGACTCTGCCAGGTCGAGAAGCGAAATAGGCGTGCCGGATTTTGCTGTTTCTTCAAGTTCTGAAACA
>JAFWWX010000178.1 GCA_017517985.1 Clostridia bacterium
ATTAGGCATTGAACTTACCTATGAAGTACGAATCAAAGACGATAACACAGGTTTTGTAAACAAAATTTCTGCGGTTGATGGCGTAACAAATGCAGTTTTAGTTTCCTATAACGGCGAGTATATGTCGTAAGAAAGGAGACTTAAAATGCTGAAGAAAGTAATTCCGATAGTTATTTCGCTATGCCTGATATTCAGTATAAGCGTAATGGCTGAAAACGAAATACCGGCAACTGAAGAAACGGTTACAGAAGTATCAGAGCAGATACCACAAGGTGCAGAAGAACAACCACAAGGCGTTCGTGGAAATATGGGAACACCGCCATCAGGCGATATGCAAGGCAGAACTCCTCCCACTATGCCGAATGGTAAAATTACACGTGAAGGCATGAATAGAGGACAAAAACCATCAGGAGAATTTACTCCTCCGCAAAATACCGAGTTTGGCAACACCAAGAAGGTATCACAAAGTACATCTGCGGTTGAAGAATCTGCAGAAAACAAAACATCAACAGATGAACAAAACAACCACAACACAGAAGAAAATCCACAGTTTGGAGGTCGTATGCCCGGTGGTATGAAAGGTGGCTTCCCCGGTAATATGCAAAGCAATAGCGGGCAAACTCAGGAAGCTGAACCAAAGACCTTTTGGGGATTTGTAAAAACATATTCAACTCCAATTGCATCAGTGATTCTTTTGGCGTTGGCATTTATCTTTGTTATTTTCTACAGAAGAAAGAACTATTAATGTCAATGCAATTATAAAACCTAAGGTAAAGGAGGGCGAATATGCTATCAAGTAAATATATTTCAAAAATAACGATTATACTCATATCCGTAGTTTTAGTTCTGTGTGTTCTTGCAATGACATTTTACGATAAACTTTTGCCTATTGTAAATACTACAGGTTACAGTATGGAATATCAGGACAAACTTTTTGATACAAGCGAAATTCTTGATGTTGACATTATTATGGATGATGATAAATGGAATGAAATGCTCCAAAATGCAAGGCAGGAACAATATTATGAATGTGATGTAGTTATAAATGGTACAACATTCAAGCAGGTTGGTATAAGACCGAAGGGTAATACAAGCCTTTCTTCTATCGCAAGTGATCCTGATAATAACAGATATAGTTTCAAGCTTGAATTTGACCAGTTTGTTGATGGACAAACCTGCTTCGGACTTGATAAACTGATATTAAATAACAGTTATGCAGATACTACCAATATGAAAGAAGCAATCATTTATGATATGTTTCAATATTTGGATGCAGATGCTTCCCTCTACAACTATGCAAAGATTTCTGTGAACAATAAATATTGGGGTGTGTATCTTGCACTTGAAGCTGTTGAGGACAGTTTTATGCTCCGTAATTTCGGTATGGAAAAGGGATATCTATATAAGCCTGAAAATATGGGTGGCGGTAATAAAAGGGATCAAAAAGTTGAAGGAAATAATTTCCCTGCACCACCTGAAGGTGGATTCCAAATCCCTGAAAACTTTGGAAACGGCGGTCAGGAAATGCCTGCACCTCCAAACTTTGAAAGAAACAACCAAGACCAAACCGTTGAAAATCAAAATACTCAAGGAGAACGCAGAACGTTTAACCGAGAAAACTTTGGCGGTGGTGAACGCGGCGGACGTGGTGGTTTTGGCAGTATGGGCGGAGGCAGCAACCTTAACTATACCGATGATAATTTAGACAGCTATCAGACAATATGGGATGGCGAAATTACCAACAGCACAAAATCTGACCATAAGAGAGTTGTTGAAGCCTTAAAGAATGTTCACGGACAAACAGATATCGAAAAATATATAGATGTGGATCAAATATTGAAGTATATGGCGGTTCATAATTTCTCAGTCAATGATGATAGTTTAAGCGGTTCGATGTCCCATAACTATTATCTGTACGAGGCAAACGGTCAAATTAGTATTTTGCCGTGGGATTATAACCTTGCTTTTGGCGGAATGCATGGCGGAGATGGAGCAAGCGTAATCAATGATCCTATTGATGATTTGTGGCGTGGAACTAAGCTTTTTGACTTCGTTTTGCAGAATGAAGAATACAAGGCTCGTTACCATGAGTATTATAACAAACTCGTGAATGAATATCTGTATGGCGGTAAATTTGAGGAAACCTATAACAGAATTGCAGGTCAGATAGATGAGCTTGTAAAAACCGATCCCAACAGTATGTATACATACGAGGAATATTTGAAGGGCATCGAAGTTTTATATAGCGCAGTAATGCTCCGTGCTGAAAGCATCAAGGGACAGCTTGATGGAACCATTCCGTCAACATCGGAAGGACAGAAAGCCGACTCTTCCAAACTTGTTGATGCATCGCATCTTAATCTTTCTGATTTAGGACAGTTTATGAGGGGTGGATTTGGTGGTAACAGAGGTGGCAACCGTCAGATGCCCGAAAATAATAATCAGAATATAGCGAATGAGTAAAAATACAAGGTGTGGCGTTGAGAGTCACACCTTGTATAATATATAGAAAATGTTCGCATTTCTTGAAATTTGAGCTATCATGTGGTATAATTAGTTAAGCAAAAGAGGTGAAAATATGCGACTTTTGGTCTGTGAAGATGAAAAGCATCTTAACAAAACACTTACGGAAAGACTAACCAAAATCGGTTATACGGTTGACAGTTGTTTTGATGGTGAAGATGCTTTATACTATATAGAAAACACGCAGTATGACGGAATTATACTTGATGTTATGATGCCGAAAATCAATGGCTTTGAAGTTCTACGCACAATGCGTAACAATAAAATCCTTACTCCTGTTTTAATGCTTACGGCAAAGGATTCGGATGAAGATATAATAAATGGACTTGATACCGGAGCAAATGATTATCTAACAAAACCGTTTTCTTTTGATATTCTTTGTGCAAGGATAAGAGCTATGCTCCGTGTCAAAGAAAATATAACAGGCAGTGTGCTTGAAATTGCTGATTTAACTGTTGATACAACCACAAGAGTTGTAAAGCGTAGCGATACCGTGATTGAGCTTTCGTCAAAGGAATACTCAGTTTTAGAATATCTTATGCGAAACAAAGGCGTTGTGGTTTCAAAGGAAAAGATTGAGGAAAACATCTGGAACTATGAATATGAAGGCTCAAGCGATGTTATAAAGGTATATATACATCATCTTAGGAAAAAGATTGATGATAACTTTGAGAAAAAGCTGCTCCATACCATAAAAAATGTGGGGTATGTTATAAAGGAAGATTAAGATGAAAAAACCTACTTCTATAAAAACAAGAATAACAATATGGTACACATCACTTATGTTTGTACTTGTATTAGTTGTACTTTCTTTGGTCGGTGGTCTTTCTTATCAGCTTTCAATAGATAGTGTGGAAAAGGACGTTATTCTTCAGGTTACACAAGTAAGAGAAAGACTGTCTAAAAGGCAGCCTGGCGCATTTGAGATTGTTGAAAGTAAAGAAGAATTTAAAAATGTATCTATTTATGAAATGGATGGGAAATACCTTGTAGGACAGTATAATTATGATGTTGTGAATATTCCTTTTGAAGAAGGTATTCCACGAAGAGAAAGCATTGACGGAAAAGATTATATTGTTTATGATACACGCACACCGGGACCGCCCGGTATGCGTGGCGGATTTTGGATAAGAGGCGTGGAATCAATTAATTCTACAATGCTTTTAGGACGGTCTGCAATTATAATTATGCTGATTTTAATACCGCTTATTTTACTTTTAACAGCACTAGGTGGATATTACATCACCAAGAAAGCATTCAATCCCGTAAATAACATAGTAAAAACCGCAAATGATATTTCTGCTCAAAAAGATATTTCAAAAAGAATTGAAATTGCACCGGACAGCAAAGAAGACGAGCTTCACCATTTGTCAGTTACACTTAATAAAATGCTTGATAAAATCGAAAATCTTATTAAGCAAGAAAAGCAGTTTACATCGGATGCTTCTCACGAACTGAGAACTCCTATCAGTGTTATACTTGCGCAAGGCGAATACCTTTTGGACATTTCAAAGGATGAAAAAGAAAAAGAACTTGCTGGGATAATCGTTGATAAATCAAAGCAGGTTTCAAAACTTGTGTCAAGACTTTTACTTCTTGCGAGAATTGACCAAAACAGACAGAAATTCAACAAGGAAAAGGTTGACCTTGGCGTTATTGTTGATGTGGCAGTTGACAGCATGAAAGAATTGGCAGCACAGAAAGGAATTTTGATTTTCTCAAATGTACCTGAAGGCACTATTGTGGATGCAGATGAATCCTTGCTCCTTTCAGCAATTACCAACCTGATCAGTAACGGCATTAAATACGGCAAAGAATCAGGTCATGTATCTGTGTCAGCATCAAAGGTTGGTGACAGAACCGAAATCGTTGTTGCAGATAATGGTGTTGGAATATCTGAAGAACACATTGATAAAATATGGACTCGTTTTTATCGTGTCGATGATGTCCGCAACGATGAATACGGAAGCAACGGATTAGGTCTTTCAATGGTAAAAAGCATAATTGAACTTCACGGCGGAGAGATTACTGTTAAGAGCAGTCTTGGTCACGGAACAGAATTTAGAATTATATTGTAAAATAGGCTAATGTGTTAAACTGTAGGTAAAGTAGGAGTACTTTCCCTACAGTTTTTATTCTATACAACAAACACCTCGACAAGATATTGACATTGTTCTATTTGCGGTATATAATATAATAAATGAGGTGTTAATATGGATATACTGACTATAAAAGAAGCAAGTTTAATGTGGGGGATTTCAGTAAGAAGAATTACCGCTTTGTGTAATGAGGGCAGAATTGTCGGTGCAAAGAAAATTGCAGGTGCTTGGCTTTTACCAAAAGATGCAGAGAAACCCAAAGATGCAAGGATTAAATCAGGAAAATATACCGATTGGAGAAATAAAACAGATATGGCATCTAAAGATTTTGAAAGTAATTTAAAAAATCTAAAAGGAACATTTGCAGTAGAGGATATGACCGTTAGCGAAGAAAGTATTAAAAACCTCAAAAGAATTGATAGTGGTAAAGTAAGCTATACTGATGTAATCGAAGAATTGAAGCTTAAATATATGCAGAAGGTGTAATTATGTTTTCAAAATATGATGTTTATACGACTACCCAATCGATATATTGCTATCCTGATAGTAATGTGTTGAAAAACAAATTAAATATAAGAGATAATAAATTACTTAAAACAGCTGAAGAAGAAATTACACTTATTAAACAAATGGAACTTTTGAAAAATCCGATTAAGGGTAATTTTTCAAAAGCACATCTTATGAATATACACAAGTTTATTTTTGAAGATATTTATCTATTTGCCGGAAAAATAAGACGAGAGCAAATAAGCAAAGCGGATACAATGTTTTATCCGCCGAACTTGATTGACAGAGAACTTGATAAGGTGTTTGCTAAAATAAAAGAGAAAAATATGATTAAGGAAACAGACGAAGAAAAGGTTTTTGATAATTTAGCGTATGTGATGGCAGAACTTAACGTTATACATCCCTTCAGAGAAGGCAATGGTCGTTCTATCCGTGAATTTATTCGCCTTATGGCAAAACGTATGGGATATGACCTTAATTGGGGAAATGTAGATAAAGAAGAACTCTTAGAAGCATCAATATTGTCTGTTGATAATTATAAAGTGTTGATAGGAATACTTGAAACTTGTGTAGAGTAATTTTTTAGACTAGTATTGAAGGAATTTTAATTATTTGATAAAACACAAAATGTAAGCGAAAATATATGTTGATCATTAACAAACGAAAGGAGAAATAAGCATGGCTAAAAGTATTCCAGCAATGGTCACACCCGAAGTGTTACAATGGGCAAGAAATCTAGATATGATTACACTTGATGAAATCTCTCTCAAGTTAAAAGTGACATCAGATAAAATTTAGCGTGGGAAAATGGCTTAGAATATCCTACTTTTACTCAGGCAAAAAAATTGGCAAAACATTATCGTGTTCCTTTTACATATTTTTATTTACCTGATACTCCTCAAAAAACAAAACGATTAGAAAAGGTTGATTAC
>JAFWWX010000007.1 GCA_017517985.1 Clostridia bacterium
ATTAAAACATCTTTGATTTTTCAAATATTTTAACAAGAATTAAGCCTATGATGAGTCCTGCAACACCCTGGACAGCATTTGCAGGAATATTCACAACAGACGGAGCAAAGCCATACATAAATCCCTCGAATACAAAATATCCGAGAATCATTTCAATTTCAGCAAGTGTTCCGCCGATAATTCTTGAGGTTGTATTACCAAGCTTATTGTGCATACCCTTAAAGCAAAAATATGTAATAAGTGCCATAATACCCTTAATGATAAATGTTGCAGGTGCATATACTACATAGCCTGAAAAGACATCAGCAAGAGCAGAACCGATACCAGCTGCCGCAAATCCGTATGCCGGTCCTAATAACCAACCCGAAAGGAGAACAACGCAATCCCCTAAGTTAAGATAACCTTTAAGCGGTGAAGGTATTTTAATAATCATCGTTGCTACACAGCAAAGGGCTGCAAGCATTGATGCCGTTACAATTTTTTGTGTTTTCGTTTTCATTTTGAAAAACCCCTTTACAAATTTTTTTATTTATTATATAATAAATCTGAACATATCGCAATTACCAATTAAGGAGATTTTAATATAACCAGATGAAATACTCAATTGATACTAAATCAACCAAAAAGGCATACATGCAATTGTACGAACAGATTAGAAATGACATAATAAATTCAATATATAAATATGGAGACAAACTCCCTTCAAAGCGTATTCTCGCCGAGGAAACACTGACAAGTGTTATTACTGTTGAACACGCATACGGAATACTTTGTGATGAAGGATATATCGAATCCAGAGAGCGATGCGGATATTTTGTTACATACCGCAAAAATGATTTTGTTCCTATTGCGGAAAATGAGAATCATGATATATCTTTAAGCAATCATCACTATCACACAAATGAGTTCCCATTCTCTGTTCTTGCAAAAACAATGCGAAATGTAATCTCAAAATACGGCGAAAACATATTAGTTAAATCCCCAAACGCAGGTTGTACTGAGCTTAGAAAAGCAATTTCAGATTACCTTGCAAGAGGAAAAGGAATCAATGTTTCATATAATCAGATTGTAATTGGTTCCGGTGCAGAGTATCTCTACGGACTTATCGTACAGTTTCTGGGACGTGATAAGATATATGCTCTTGAAAATCCATCTTACGAAAAAATTCATTCCGTTTACAGAGCAAACGGTGCAAAGTGTGATTTGCTTAAATTAGGAAGAGATGGAATTCTTACCTCTCAGCTTACAAAAACAAAGGCATCCGTTCTACACATAACACCTTTTAGAAGTTTTCCAAGTGGAATTACTGCAAGTGCATCGAAGCGCAACGAGTACATCAAGTGGGCTAATGACCGAAAAGCCGTAATCATCGAAGATGATTTCAATTCTGAATTCACCGTTTCTACCAAAAACGAAGATACTGTTTTTTCCCTCGAACCTGTCCGCAGTGTTATCTATGTAAATACCTTTACTAAAACAATTGCACCTTCAATGAGAATCGGATACATGGTCTTACCTGAAGAACTTGTTAAACCATTCTTTGACAAGATGGGATTTTACTCCTGTACCGTTCCAATATTTGATCAGTATGTTCTTGCAGAATTTATTTCAAATGGTGACTTTGAAAGACATATAAACCGAACACGAAGGAAACTCCGTCAAATACATAAAAATAAGTAAAGTGCAGAACTAATCTGCACTTTCTTTCTTTTATAAAATATCAATATGTTCGTTATTCAACGCCTTGTTCATACTTCTTACTGCACAGAACTTTCCGCACATTGAACAGCTTTCCTCAAGTTCAGGTTTTCTGTCTTCTCTGATTTTCTTTGCAGTTTCAGGATCTATTGAGCACTCCCACTGCATATCCCAATCAAATGTTCTTCTGGCATCAGCCATTTTATCATCAATATCTCTTGCATGAGGTATTTTCTTTGCAATATCTGCTGCATGAGCAGCAATTTTAGATGCAACAATCCCCTGTTTTACATCATCAACATTTGGAAGAGCAAGATGTTCTGCAGGTGTAACGTAGCATAAAAACGCCGCTCCGGCACTGGCTGCTATTGCACCGCCAATAGCTGATGTTATATGGTCATATCCCGGAGCAATATCTGTTACGATAGGTCCTAATACATAGAACGGTGCACCCATACAGATTGTCTGCTGTAATTTCATATTTGCTTCAATCTGGTCCAGAGGCATATGTCCGGGGCCTTCAACCATAACCTGAACATCCTTTGCCCATGCACGTTTTGTAAGTTCTCCAAGGCGAACAAGCTCCTCTATCTGACAAACATCACTTGCATCCGCTAAGCAACCGGGACGACAAGCATCTCCAAGAGAGATGGTTACATCATATTCACGACAGATGTCAAGAATTTCGTCATAGTATTCATAGAACGGATTTTCTTCTCCTGTCATACTCATCCAGGCAAACACAAGCGAACCACCACGGGATACAATATTCATTTTTCTGTTATGATTCTTTATCTGGTCAATTGTTTTTCTTGTAATTCCGCAATGGATAGTAACAAAATCAACACCGTCCTGTGCATGAAGTCTTATTACATCAATAAAGTCTTTTGCTGTTAATGTGTGTAAATCCCTTTGATAGTGAATAACGCTGTCATATACAGGAACAGTTCCTATCATAGCAGGACATTCGCTGACAAGCTTTTGTCTGAATGGCTGTGTGTTTCCGTGAGAAGATAAATCCATAATAGCTTCAGCACCCATATTGACCGCAGCCATTACCTTATCCATCTCAATATCATAATCCTTACAATCCCTTGACACACCCAAATTCACATTAATTTTAGTGCGAAGCATTGAGCCTACACCATTTGGATCTATGCTGGTATGTAGTTTATTTGCACAGATTGCTACCTGCCCTCTAGCAACCAAATCTCTTATTTCTTCCGGTGTTCTGTATTCCTTTTCTGCAACTACCTTCATCTCCGGTGTTATGATGCCTCTTTTTGCAGCATCCATTTGTGTTGTATAATTCCTCACAGTATTCATCCTTTCCTCAATTTATTGTTCTGCTTTTTTCCAAAACGACTATTCAAATCAAAGCTATGGCAAAGCGGTCCGGAACCCTTCCCAAGGTCAAGCATTGCCTCAAGAGCACCTGATATATATTCCTTTGCCAATTTTATAGATTCACTTAATGTAAATCCTTTGGCAAGATTGGCTGCAATCGCACTTGATAATGTGCAGCCTGTACCATGCGTATTTGTATTTTCTACTCGATTGCCGTAAAACCATTGATATTCGCCGTTAGAATACAAAAGATCGTTTGCATCGTTAATACTGTGTCCACCTTTAATCAATACAGCACAATCATAACTTTCGCTGATATGTTTTGCAATTTTCACTATATCTTCTGTTTCATTGACAGCCATCCCGGACATAATCTCAGCTTCAGGAATGTTAGGCGTAACAACTGTAGCAATTGGCAACAGCTCTTCAACCAATACCTGCAAGGCTTCTGTCTGCATCAGTTTTGAACCGCTGGTAGATACCATTACCGGATCTAAAACTATGTTTTTGGCTTTGTGAAATTTTAATCTTGAAGCAATAACACTAATTAATTCTGCTGAAGATACCATACCGATTTTTACGCTATCCGGTATAATATCCTCAAACACAGCATCAATTTGAAGTTTCAAAAATTCAGGTTCAACCTCCTGAATTCCCCAAACACCGGTTGTATTTTGTGCTGTAAGTGCTGTAATTGCACTCATAGCATAAACACCATTCATGGTCATTGTTTTTATGTCCGCTTGAATGCCGGCGCCTCCGCAGGAATCACTGCCTGCGATTGATAATGCAGTTCTCATAAATCATTTCTCCTTTTTAACTTTATTTTGCATTATTTTTATTGAGCGACAGAGAGTGGTGCCCCCGGTCTGCCGCTGATTTGCTATATTGTATATAATCTGGTGTCAGTATAATCCGAAATATATATATCTGATATTGACTCCAGTTCTTTTTGCAACGGTTCGTATTTATCAAAAACTGCAACTGTCGGAAAGCCGTCCTTCTTTGCAGTTTTCAGTGCATACAAAGCGTCTTCGAATACATAAGTCTCACCTTTTTGGGGTACCAAGTTGATTAAGAGCTGTATTGTACAGTTCAGGGGTGATTTTTCCGTTTGGGTATTCATTACAGTCAAACACTTCCGAAAAATGTTTCATTACGCCAAGCCTTTCTAATGTTTCTATTACAATTTCTCGGTCTGTTAATGTAGCAATACAAATTTTAGTTCCTCGTCCTCCAAGATACGAAAGATAGTTTTCTATACCCTTTTTCAACGTTACTTTTGTTCTGTAGAATTCTTTAATCATTTCGTTCACACCGGATATAATCTCGTTTACAGATAGTGTCACTTTGTAATTATCCTGATAATACTTTGCAGCCTGTTCAAGCGAAAAGTTTGCAAATACTTCATTCAGATTTTCTCTTGGCTCGATACCTAAAGAACGAAGATAATCCATGCTGATGTTATCCCATATGTACATAGAATCAACTATTGTCCCGTCAAAATCAAAAATTGCTCCTTTTAACATAGTCCCAATTCCTTTGCTCTGGCTTGTAATTCTACCGCTGCCTGTTTAGGATCATCTGCTTTCATAATTGCCGATACAACACAGATACCTGCAATCGGAATGCCTTTAAGCACATCAATATTGTCTTTATTAAGTCCGCCGATTGCATTTACCGGAATCGGCACTGCACTACAGATATTACCAAGGGTTTCAGTTGAGGTAAGAACAGTTTTTACTTTAGTTGTAGTTGGATATATCGCTCCAACTCCAAGATAATCCGCTCCTTGTTCATATGCTTCAAGTGCTTGAGGAACAGTCTTTGTAGTAGCTCCTACGATTTTATCATCGCCCATAAGCTTTCTTGCTGTAGAAACAGGCATATCACTTTGACCGACATGCACACCTTCAGCATCTATCGCTAACGCAACATCTACCCTATCATCAATGATAAGCGGAACATTATATTTCTTTGTAAGTGTATGCACCTTCTCGGCAAGGTCTATATACTCTCTTGTAGATTTATCCTTCTCACGAAGTTGAAGAAGAGTTATTCCGCCCATCAGTGCCTGCTCGACACGATACAAGAATTCTTCTTCAGAGTAATTTGTACTGTCGGTTATAAAATACATACTTGAATCGAATTTCATCTGCTATCACTCCTCATACATATAAATAATCATTTAAAACAGGTTGCAAGCCTTCATCTTCAATATCCTTATACATTTTATCAAGACTTCTGTTATCGTCTATTTCAAACTGTTCATCGCCTTGCAGTTCTTCTGACTCTTTTCCGCTGTATTTACTTTCATGGTCACCAATACCTGTAGATACACCTGCGGATACTTTTGTTGCGGCAATCTTTACGATGCCGTTTCTGAACTCGGCACTTTCACGGGAAGATACTGTAATACCGACAAATGGCAAAAAGATACGATAAGCACAAATTATCTGACAAAGCTGTTTTTCATGCACATCCAAAGGATTGATTTTGTCATTATTTATAATCGGTCTCAGTCTCGGACAAGATAATGACATTTCAGCATGAGGATATTTTCTCTGCAGATAGTACACATGAAGTGCGCTTGCTAATGCATCTTTTCTAAAATCAGAAAGTCCTAAAAGCGCTGAAAAGGCTACACCTCGCATACCGCCCATAAGTGCACGTTCCTGTGCATCGAAGCGATACGGCCATACACGTTTATGTCCCAGCAAATGAAGCTGTTCGTATTTTTCTGTATCATAAGTTTCCTGAAATACGGTTACATAGTCTGCACCGCATTCGTGAAGATATTTATATTCATCAGTATTTACAGGGTATATTTCAAGTCCCACCATGCGGAAGTATTTTCTTGCAAGTTTGCAAGCCTCACCGATATAATCAATATCACTGTGGGCACGGCTCTCGCCTGTAAGTATCAGTATTTCTTCCATACCGCTGTCTGCGATAACCTTCATTTCTTTTTCAATTTGTTCCATAGAGAGCTTCATTCGGTTAATATGGTTATAGCAGTTAAAACCGCAATACACACAGTAATTCTCACAGTAATTAGCTATGTAAAGAGGAGTAAATAGATACACTGTGTTACCGAAATGTTTACTGGTTTCAAGTCTTGCTCTCTGTGCCATCTGCTCCAAAAACGGTTCTGCTGCCGGAGATAAAAGTGCTTTAAAATCTTCTATGGTACAGGTTTCATGCTCCAATGCTGCTTTTACATCTTTGGCAGTGTATTTTGAGTAATCGAAAGAATTCATCTGTTCCATTACATTTTTGCAAACATCAGATTCTATCTTTTCCATACCCGGCAGATACTCCATATGATTTTTTCTTGAAGCCGGATCTGTTTCAAGTCTGTGTTTTTTTGCAATTGCTTCAGGAGATAAATGTTCAGAGTCCACAAAGAATTGATTTTCCATTTTGTGTACCTCCTTAATCTCTCAAAAATCCGGTAAGCGGATCTGATGCGGATGCACCTCTTGTTAACACTCTGCCAAGTCCTGAAAGGTATGCTTTTCTTCCCGCTTCAATTGCCTGACGGAATGCAGAAGCCATAAGGGGAAGATTGCCTGCGGTCGCTAAGGCTGTATTTGCCATAATTGCAGCAGCACCCATTTCCATAGCTTCACAAGCTTGTGATGGCTTACCGATACCGGCATCAACAATAATTGGTAAATCAATTTCATCAATAAGGATTTGTATAAAATCTTTTGTCGCAAGCCCCTTATTAGAGCCTATGGGTGAAGCAAGTGGCATTATTGTTGCAGCTCCCGCCGAAACCAAGTCACGGGCAACATTTAAGTCAGGATACATATATGGCATTACAACAAAACCATCATTTGCAAGGATCTCTGTTGCTTTAATTGTTTCCTGATTATCAGGAAGCAGATACTTTGAATCGCGCATAATCTCAATCTTTACAAAATTACCGCATCCAAGTTCTCTGGCAAGTCTTGCAATTCTTACTGCTTCTTCGGCATTTCTTGCACCGCTTGTGTTAGGAAGCAGTGTTATTCCCTTTGGAATAAAGTCAAGAATGTTTTCCTGTTCTTTTGTATTTGCACGGCGTACAGCAAGAGTTATAATCTCCGCTCCTGCGTCTTTCACTGCCGCTTCAATAAGGTTAAGCGAGTATTTTCCCGAACCCAAAATAAAACGAGAGTTAAATTCATGTCCGCCTATAATAAGTTTGTCATTGTTCATATTGCTTTCCTTCTTCCTATACTTCAAATTCATTTGCTATAAGCCTTAGCACCATGTGAGCTTGATGTGCAGCACATAGCATTACCCTCGATGATACAAGACCGATTCCGTCGGATGCATCACTTATTTCATCACCGCACAGATAAAATCGTTTTGAAACTTTTCTTGTTTTTATTAAGTTTGCACTATCTAAGCCTGCCATTCCAGAGGCCGTCACAATATATTTATCCGGCATTTCTTCCAAGACAAGATTTGTAAGCATCGCTTTACACTCTGCATTATCAAAGGCTTCGCAGATGATATTGCAATCTTTCAAAAGTTCTTTTGCATTCTCATCTGTTATACAAACCGTATGTAGCGCTGTTTCAAGATATGGGTTAATTTCCGTAAGATTTTCTCTTAATGCTTCTGTCTTATACATTCCGACCTGACTTACCTTATACTGCTGACGGTGAAGATTGGTAATGTCCACCTTATCAAAATCAATCAGTATGAGTTTTCCTATTCCTGCACGTGCAAGAGCAATTGCTATATTAGAACCAAGTCCTCCAAGTCCGCAAATGCAAACTGTTGTTGATGAAATCTTATTCTGCAAATCTGTTCCGTGTCTGTCATTTAAAGCTTTTCTCCATTCATCTTTTGAAGGAATCATATCAGCCACCTCCCACAAAGCTTACAACCTCAACACTGTCGCCATCCTTAAAAATTGTGTCAGCATACTGCACTTTAGGAACTATATCACCGTTAAGTTCTACTGCAACACGCATTAAGTCGTAACCTGCAGAATTA
>JAFWWX010000179.1 GCA_017517985.1 Clostridia bacterium
GCACCCCCAAACATGTATCATATTTCAGCAGACAGCACCCTACTCTTGGTAAGCGGAGAAAAAGCCGAGGCTGCCGTCCGCATCGGAACGCTCGCGGTGCAAGCTCAAAGCGGAAGACCCGGCGTACGAAGTGTGGTAGCAGCTGCCGCCACGGATAGGCACTCTCTCTCCCTCAAGGTTAATCCAAAAGTTTCCGTAATTAGTGATGCCCTCTTTCGGTGCAAGTAATAATTCATAAATGATTTCCGGCAATACGATACCATCAGCAGCCGCAATGCTCGAAAATGCCTTGTTCGGTGTTCCTTCGGTAACAACCGTTGTTCCGATACCACAATTTGCATTAAAGCGAAGTGTGCCGGCCGTTCCGGGGTCAACCAAAGACCCATCCGGCATGATTGCCTTCCAAGCGGTCGAAGCATCAGCGTGTGATACCTGTAATGCCGGGGCATTACCTTCCATAATCTGAATTTCTCCGTTTACGGTACGCATACCCGATAAACGCTTCCAAACATTGCCGACAAAATCAGCGATTCCGCCCGGTGTGCCATCGTGATTCCAAGATACCGGGCCGCTTCCTGTGGCTGTTCTGCCTGTGGAATCCGCTGCCCCGGCTTCGTATGTGTAAGCATGGTTTTTACCATAGTTGGTGTTTCCTCTAGGCTCATACTCCATTTGGTGCATTAAATGCACAATCGCCGCCCATTCGGCAAAAGATGCTTGATGCCATCCTGTACCCTTTGCATTGCAATACTGCATTTCTGCATCAAATGTCTTTGTGTGGCAAGGAATCACATTCGGCCAACTGTATGCCCTACCATTCACAACGGTGTTAATGAATTTGCTGAAATAGAATACATCTTTTTCAACTGTACCCTGTTTCCATGCGGAATGCACAACCTCGCTGCCGCCAAAAAGCTGTGCATTAGTTCTTTTGTAAACAGGATTCATAAAAGAGGGTAAATCCGCATTATCCATCAAAATTGTGGTTGCACCGCCGGAAATTCCCTCAACTGCAAATTTTAAGCTGTCAAAATTAGCCATTCTCAATCACTCCTTCCCTTAAAGCGAATAATGATAAAGTAACTCTATCCATGGAAAAAGGCACAGGAACACGGATTGTATTGCCGCCGGACATTGCCGGGGAATCTCCTGTGTTGTCTGTACCTTCTGCATTCTCTGCATCCTCGGATTCAATTTCCTCGTATGCTCTTGCCGGAATGTCGATTTGTGCCACATAATCCCTTCCGATGCCTGTAATCAGCCCACCGAAATCATCCGTTGAAATGTCAATATGCACATCTGCATCGGCTTCTTTCTTTTCAAGATTCAGCATGATTTCATCGTTGAAAGTGATTTTGTTGCCGTTTACCTCATAAGGGATTTTTACACCCTCATTCATTTCGATAACTTTCATCATCGCATACCTACCTTTCCTTTAACTTCGTTCATTCTTGCATTGATTTCTTCGGCATATTCCCGGTTCTGCGCCTGTGTGTTTCGGGATGCTCCGCCGTTAAAACTCTTGACGATGGCCGCTTCGCTCTGTCTGCGTTCATCGCTTTTGATGATTATATTTGCCATTCTTATAATCCCCCTGTGACATAGATTCTTAATTTAACGCTTGTTGCGCTGCCTGTGTACTTGACTTTGAATGCGTTATATGCCAAATCGTAGAAATCAACGCTTTCGACATATCCGCCGGAACACTCCAAAATCTTGTAATGAATCTGATAATCGGTATTATTCAGATACTGCGAAAGTGCCACGGTTTTGCTGCTGTTGGTTGCCGGGAATTTCAGCGTATTTGTGAGGGTAACATCAAACTGCTGCCCGGATAAATTTTTCAGCATCCCGGAATGCTGATTTGTCATAGAAAAAAGCATATTAGCCATCAATGCGGATTCTAATATGCCCATATCCATTTGACCGAAATTTCTTGCGCTCTGCGCCGTGCCTTGCTGCTCAATTTCGCCCGGGGCCGGTGTTAAATATACTAATCCGGCGGATTCTCCGTTTGACATAGAAAAACGGCGCATAAACTGCACAATATGGTCTTTCCAATTTACAGGTGTGTACATCCTTTTTGCTCCTTTCTTTACGATGTGGCTTGCTGTTGCTTGAAAGTGATTGTGTATCGGTACAGGATTCCTTCGGTAAATGCTTCCTTGTCGATGGATTCCGTGCCGGATGCGAACAATGCACCATCCACATTGTAAAATTCTATTTTGTCAATCTGATTCGGTGTGGTATGGTCGAACAAAATATAAACGGCAAATCTGCCATCCGGCAAAATATTCACTTCGTGAATACCTATTTTGTGCCATGCGCCGCCGGAATAATACTTTGCGTATGCAACCCGGTTTTTCAGATAGTTTTTGAGTGCTAAAAGTTCATTTGCGCTCATCTGCATAGTGTTCTATCTCCTTTCTACACATCTTCAGATGCAAATTTATTATCAACAGGATATTCAAAAGCCGTTTCCGTGGAAGATTCTGCAAGTTCAACCACTTTATCAGCAAACTGCGCCGCCATAGCGTAATTCGGAAATGTGCCGCTTTCCGTTTGATTATCCATGTTGTAATCAAATAATGTTTCTTGGCTGCCGTTTTCAAGCAGCATTTCGCTTTCGGATAGTTGCAATCCCATTGCATAATCCGGGGTTGTTCCTGTTGGCTCATATTCTGTTTGAAATACATCGCCGCCCTCGGTCATTTCCAAAATACTTTCAGCGATTGCAAGTCCTACCGCTTGATTTGGATTTGTTCCGCAAAAGCTATCTTCGCCGCACGGCTCAAAAGATACATGGAATGTATCTGAATCATTTTCTAAAATGATAGTGCTGCCACTCTGTAAAACCAAATAATCAAAGATAGACCGGGCATTTTTAACCTCGTTGATATACTTTAAAAATTCGGTCATTTCTATTGTCGTAACCTTGGACGATGTGGCAATGCGGAAATGAAACGCATCCCCGGCATAGGTAAACCATTCTTCAACGGTCGTTTCGTTATTAGAAAAAACGATGTTTATCATTTCTTCCATTGCTGCCGATGTTCCAAGTTTCATGTACCAATATTGACTATTCGCAATCAACTTGCGCTTTACATCCGCACTTAGGGATGAATTGTAAAAAAGCGCACGGCAATCCGCCGCCAATAAATCAAGGTATTTTTCATCCACATCTTCGATTGCGCACCATACCATCGTTTTTTTTGACCGTTCAAGCAGCTTTGCAATCTGCCTATCGCAAGCATACATGAAGGCTTTTGTCCGGGCATCTTTCAAATTTGCCGGGGTGGATTGATACAATCCACCGATTTCTGATAGATTAGTCATCC
>JAFWWX010000180.1 GCA_017517985.1 Clostridia bacterium
CACGGCGCTTGCCCCGGTTCCTCTTTCAACCTTTGCGGGAGAAGGCACGTCGGAAATGGGCAAACACTTTGTAAAATCTTACGTAGGCGTATGTCTTGAGGGTGCAGTAATTGTACTTGCTTGTATTATATTCTCTGCTTTTGCAAGCACGAGTACGCCATCTATCGACACGAGCATTACAACCGTCACTATGATATGGAAGTATATCGGTGAGGTTATATTCAATATGCTTGTTCTTGTCGGTCTTATCAAAGGTTCTGACCGTATTATAAAAGAAATGCTCGGAACTTAAAGGAGGTAAATTTTATGAGCTATAACAGCGTAATTTCAAGTAATGATTCTATGAAGCTTACAAAGCTCTTGGAAAACAAGGAGTTTTTTGAACAGCGAAATGAATATATGAAAGATGTAAACGACTATTACGCAGAAAACGGCACAGTTGTCGGTTTTCCCGGCATCGAAGATGAAACTGCTTATAACCTTGATTCAAGAGTAAAGGACGGTCAGACAGGACCGTACCCGGAGCAGTTTTTCAAGGAAAATCAGGAGCAAATTGACAGACTTGCTGCCGTTATCGACCGTCTGTATGAAAAGCCTGAAACTCTGTTTCAAGGTTGGAAATTTGCAGGCGGTGAAGCTGTTGTAAATATTTCAAACAACCGCTTTCAGCTTATGTTTGATGAAAAGCCGTCTGAAGAACAGATAAATGTGTTAAAACGGAACGGCTTTCATTGGGCAAGAACTGCGAAGGCGTGGCAACGACCGCTTACGCATAAGGCTATGTCTGCGGCAGATAAGATTGACTTTATCAAACCGCTTGACGGTAAAAAGCCTACGGAACTTCAACCCAAAGCACCAAAACGCACAGAGCCGGAAAGATAAGGAGGTAATTGATTTTGGAAATCAGAATAAACAAAGAAATCAAGGATTACCACGAAAGCCTGTTTTTCGGACTGTCTATGCGACAGTTTGTATGCTCGGTTGCGGCAGTCGGTGCAGCAGTCGGAATATATTTCGGGCTGAGCAAGGTTTTGGATAAGGAAACGGTTTCGTGGTTATGTATCGTCTGTGCCGCACCGTTGGCGGCAGCAGGCTTTTTCAAATACAACGGAATGAATTTTGAACAGTTTGTGGGAGCTTTCATATACAGCGAATTTATCTGTTCGGGTGTTCGCACATATCAAAGTGAAAACTACCTGCACGACGCATATAAGGAGGTAATGTCTGATGTTTCTGTTCGGGAAAAGAAAACCCAAAAAGGAAAAAAGAAAAATTCCGAAGACAGTACAGCAGTCAATCCCGATAGATAAGCTGTATAGGGACGGAGTTTTCAAGTGCGGACACATCTACTCAAAGACTTGGCGTTTTTCGGATATAAACTATGCTGTTGCTTCCGATGACGATCAGCTCTCAATGTTTCTTGCACATTCCGCACTCATTAACGGTCTGCCTACCGATGCTATGGCTAAAATCAGTATATTTAACCGTCAACTCAGTAAAGAGGTTTTATCGAGCCTTGCCACACCAAACGGCGAGGAACGGTATAACATTTATGCAAAGGAGCTTGGCGAGATTTTCGCTGATAAAATGGCAGACAGTAACAACATCGTACACGATAAGTTTATTACCGTGTCGAGCGAAAAAAAGAATATCGAGGAATCACGCACATTCTTTACCCGTGTAGGCAATGACCTTACGGCAGATTTTGCAAAGCTTTCCTCACGCACAACGGAGCTTGGATACAAAGACAGGCTCCGTCTTTTTTATGACTTCTTCCGTAACGGTGATGAAAACGGGTTTGAGTTTGATATGAAAAAAGAAGTTGCACGGGGTAAATCCTTCAAGGATAAAATTTGCCCCGACAGTATCGAGTTCAAAAGCGACCATATCCGAATGGGAGATAAATTTGCAAGGGTTCTTTTCTTAAAAGAGTATCCGTCATTCTTAAAGGACAGTATGCTCTCGGAGCTGACAGACTTTTCGAGAAGTATGATGCTCTCGGTGGATATTCAGCCTATCCCGACTGACGATGCAGTAAAGCAGGTGCAGAAAAAGCTCCTTGCCATTGAAACGGATATTACCAAATGGCAACAGAAGCAGAATATGAATAACAACTTTTCTGCAAATGTGCCGTATGAAATGGAGCAAATGCGAAAAGAAATCAAAGAGTTTCTTGATGACATTACAACCCGTGACCAACGAATGATGTTTGTTACGGTTACGCTCGTACACGTTGCAAACACCCTTGATGAGCTTAACAATGATACGGAAACCTTGCTTTCTATCGGCAGAAAACACCTTTGTAATTTCGGCATCCTCAAATATCAGCAAGAGGACGGATTTAATACGGTTCTTCCTTATGGCTTAATGAGAATTAAAGCTGTGCGAACATTAACAACGGAAAGCACGGCAGTTTTAATGCCGTACAAAACGCAGGAGATTATCGACAAAGGCGGTCTGTATTATGGCATAAACGCCATTTCACACAATCTTCTGATGTGTAATCGCAAACTGCTCCTTAACGGCAACGGTTTCATACTTGGTGTTTCCGGCTCCGGTAAGAGCTTTGCAACAAAGCTTGAAATCGCCCTTGCAGCAATCTTTACCAATGACGATATTATCATCATTGATCCGGAGCGTGAATACAGCCGACTTGTTGAGAACCTTTTAGGCGAAAGCATACGACTCTCGGCTTCCTCCACATCGTCAAATCATATCAATGCAATGTCTATCAATAAGGATGTGGAGGACGAAAACCCGGTATCTATGAAATCGGAGCTTCTTATATCCATCTTTGACGAACTCTTAAAAAGCGGTAATTCCCGTATGGGTGGCGGTGTCGGAGCAAAGGACAAATCTATTATTGACCGATGCTGTATCAGAGTTTACGCCGACTATATGAACGGCAGAACGGACAAAGAACCGACACTTATGCAGCTCCGTGACGAGTTCCTAAATCAGCCTGAACCCGAAGCACACGACCTCGCACTTTGTCTTGAAATGTTTACAACGGGTAGCCTTAACTCCTTTGCACATCAAAGCAATGTCAATGTAAACAAGCGAATTGTAAGCTATGACATTTTGGAACTTGGAGAACAGATGAAGTCTATCGGACTGCTCATTATGCTTGACAACATTATGAACCGTGTAATCGAGAACAGAAAGAAAGGCAAATACACAAGAGTATATATCGACGAGGCTCACTTATTCTTTAAGAATCAGTACAGCGCCGAGTTCTTGCTGAAGGCTTGGAAGCGTTTCAGAAAATACGGCGGTCTTTTGACAGCTATCACGCAGAACATTTCTGACTGCCTTTTGAATGAAACTGCACGAGGTATGCTTTCAAACAGCGAATTTTTGCTTATGCTCAATCAGTCACCTTCAGACAGACGTGACCTTGCAGACCTGCTCAATATCTCGGATACGCAGATGAGCTATATCACCAACGCCGGAGCCGGACGAGGACTTATTAAGGTTGGCGGCTCTATCGTACCTTTTGTAAACGATTTTCCGACCGATACGGAGCTTTATAAGCTGATGAGCACGAAGCCCGGTGAAGGATAATACGGAGGGTACACAATGAAAAAATACAGTCCGCAGCTCTGCCCGAATTGCAAAAAGAGTGCGGATAGTTATTTGCTTGATAACAAAAATCCATTTTGTTCTCATTTGCACCTGCACACCGGAACGAGCTGTATTAAATTTATCAAAGCAGAAATAACCGAAACGGAGGTAAACACTTATGGCAAAAGATTACAAGGTTAATTTTAACGATTACAGCTTTACAACCGAGGAAGGAACCTTTTCCGGCAAGCTCGATTTCAAGATGTTCGGTAAAAAGCAAAATATCCTCGCTTATATCACGCTTGATAACGGCGAAAAGATTATTACAGCCGCATATAAGGACAATGACTATCACGGTATGCGTGATATTGAGATTGACAGCAATATCGAAGTAACCTTCACAAAGTCCCAAAGCGGTATGATAAGACTTTCGGATGTAAACTTAATCTAAACCAACGCACCGGGCGGAGCATTACAGCTTCGCCCGATTTTTCTATAAGGAGGACACTATGAAAAACAAAGCTATGGAAAAGCTGTTCCGTTTGGCATACACCGATGCCATGACGGACTTGCAAAATAGAAACGCCTATGAAGAATGTCTTGAAAAGCTACGGAGCGACAGGCGTGTACTTGATAATATCACGGTTGTTGTAGTTGATATAAACGACCTTAAGCGTATCAATAAGACCTATGGACACCACACGGGCGATGAAGCTATAAAGGTTGTTGCAAATATGCTCAAACGCACAATCGGAGAAAAAGCACAGATTTACCGTGTGGACGGTGATGATTTTGTCTGCATATCCGATAAGGACATACGCTCTCAGATTTCACAGTTTATTGACTTTATGAAGTTTGAGAACCGGGACAGATACAATAAAATCAATGTTGCAGTCGGTAGCGGCAGGTTTGACGGCCGCAAGCACGACACCATTGATGACCTGCTCAAATTCTGTGATACAAAGCTGATAAGGGATAAACAACGAAAATCGAGGTGATGACCTTTGAGCGAAAAAGATATTAAAATGAAACCGAAAGACTCTCCCAAAGGTGCAACGGCAAAGAATACACCCAAAGCTGTCGTAAAAAGCAAGGATGCAGTTGTAAATAC
>JAFWWX010000181.1 GCA_017517985.1 Clostridia bacterium
GCAAGGATATCATCTGTACCGAGCGTTATATATCGCCGAACAGCTCGGTGTGGAAGCCTATGGCATTTCCTCCGACCTTAACACATACGCAGGTCAGTCTATGAGAGATTTTAGAGAGGTGTTGGCAAGGTGCAAAGATTTTGCGATGTGCATCTTCAAACCCGAACCGACATATCTCGGCGAAGCAATCCCTGTAAGTGGTAATGGTGATTTAACCAATAGCGATAAATAACAAGCTAATGTTAATAATCGTTGCTTGTAGCAACGAGGTATGGTTTGTATAATGGAGATAACAATTCATGAAAGGAAGTTATCCCGAATGCTGAAAGAAAATATTAAGACAATAAGAAAAGCAAAAGGTCTTTCACAAGAGGAACTCGCAATCAAATTAAATGTGGTAAGACAAACAATTTCAAAATGGGAACAAGGTTTATCCGTCCCCGATTCTGAAATGTTAGTTTCATTGTCAGAAGTTCTTGAAACACCCGTTAGCACATTACTTGGTGAAACAGTAACAGAATCTCAGGCTGATGATTTAAAGGTCATAGCACAAAAATTGGAGGTTATCAATCTCCAACTTGCAAAAAGGAAAGAATCTAAGAGAAAGCTTATCCATTTGTTCTTCATAATTATTTTTGTTATTACAATTCTAACATTTTTATTGTTATTTTTGTTGGGCAGCCCATATCTCAATTGGGATTACAGTAATCCGGAATGGGCAGTTGTGGGTGTTGCTTTTCATGCATTCGAATGGATATTCGTAAGAGTATCTCCGCTTATATTTATCGCCTCGTTGGTGGGTATGATACTAACAAGAAAAAAGAGTTAACTAAAGGCATCGCAGTTTGAAATTGCGATGCCTTTGACATTTGAGGTATAATAAATTTAAAAAATTACCGAGACCTTTTGCGAACTCATTCGTTTAATAAGTGAAAGGGCAAAAAACAGCACCTTTCGGAAAGGAGAAAATCAATGGACAACGGTGCAAGTAGCTACCGCCGTTTCCTTGATGGTGATGACAAAGGCTTAGCGGAAATCGTAAGAAATTATAGTGACGGTCTTATTCTTTATCTTAACGGAATCGTTAATAATATATCCGTTGCCGAAGAATTGATGGAAGAAACCCTTTATAAGCTCATAACAAAAAAGCCAAAGTTCAAAGAAAAATATTCTTTTAAAACTTGGCTCTATACCATCGGGCGAAATGTAGCGATTGATTATCTCAGGCATAATTCAAAAATGTCTGATGCCTCTTTTGAGGATTTAGAGAACTATGTCAAAGATGAAAATGATTTAGAAAGGCTCTATATTATTGAGGAACGCAAAATAATAGTACATAGAGCTTTGAAAAAACTGAATGCCGAGTACAGACAAGTTCTGTGGCTCCTCTACTTTGAAGGGTTATCACATACTGAAGCAGCAATTGTTATGAAAAAGAATTCCCGTCAAATGAAAAATCTCGTTTACCGTGCAAAAAGCACTTTGAAATCAGAACTTGACAAGGAGGGCTTTGTTTATGAAGAATTATGATGAAATAACAAACGATTTGCTTGAACGCAGAGATCAGTATGAAACTGAACAGAGAAACAAAAGAAAAGTTATGAAAAGAACTATAATGCCGATTTGTTGCTTC
Source organism: Clostridia bacterium (assembly GCA_017517985.1). The sequence goes on from JAFWWX010000181.1 coordinate 1,634, forward strand.
TGTCTTGTGGCTCTTCTCGGTATAGGTTTATGGCAAGGCAATTTTTTCAATAGTAAACCGGCAATCACATTAGATGATTCAACCATTATCGGAGAAAAAGACTATGTAGATGACAAGGATGGCTCAGGCGGTGATAATGACATTGATGGTGACTGGAGTCCCAACGGGCAAGATGCTCCGCCGAGCAATTCGACCAATTCCGCAACCTCGGAAGGCAGTGATACTACAGAAGATGTAAATAAGCAACTATTTTTTGTAAATGAAATTAAAAGCACAGTAAGTGCAGCTCTAAAATATCTCGATCCTGCCGAACATTATGAAGAAACATGGGATGCAGATAAGACTGCTCATTATCTTGGTAAGTA
>JAFWWX010000182.1 GCA_017517985.1 Clostridia bacterium
AACACCTTCCATATTTTCAATGTCAATATAGAATCCTTTAGGAATAATAAACTGAACACCTACCGTACTCAATTTGCAATTTTCATTTACTTTAAACATTTCTTTCCCCCCGGGACCAATTTATTCTATATTATTTTTTGCTTTTTTTCTTTTTAAGTAATACACTACACCTGCGCCGATTATTGCAACCCCGCCAACACCTGCTGCTGTACTACCAGCAGTAGAATATACTTCAATTTCAATTTCTTCTGTAACACCACTTTTTGCAGTTGCAGTAACAGTTATAGTTCCCGTTGAATTTGCGTTAAGAACACCATTTTCATCAACGGTAGCAATAGTTTCATCACTTACACTCCACACAATGTCTTTGTATGTAGTACTTTCAGGTTCGATTTCCGCTTCGAGCTGAATTTTAGAACCTTTTTTAATTTTAGGAAGTCCATCATCATTTGTCTCTGTATCTTCAGGCAAAACAATTTCAATACTTTCTGCATCAATGGGTTTTACTTCAATATCAATACTGTCGGTTAGCTCTTTGTGTGTAGCAGTAATAGTTGCCGTACCGAGTTTATTTGAGGTTATTTCGCCATCTGCAGAAACAGAGATTACAGTTTCATCAGAAGATATCCATTCTACTGTTTTGTCTGTTGTATTTTCAGGATCGAATTCACATTTTAAAGTTTGAGTATCGCCAATTAAAATTTCTGTATCATTGTTTTCAAGAGTTATGTTTTCTGCTATAACTTCATTTACTGTGATTGTAAATCTCTTTGATGTTCCTCTTGAGGTTTTTGCAGTAATTGTTGCAGTACCAACACCCACCGCAGTTAAACCGCCTGTGCTGCTTACAACTAAAACACTTGTATCCGAACTTTCATAAGAAATGGTTTTGTCTTCTGCATTAGAAGGATAAACCGATGCTTCGATTTTTGCAGTATCTCCAGCATTCAATTTTGAGGGAACATTTTTTGCAGTTATGCTTGTAGCATATACTGTTTTTGGTGTACTCGAATATGACGAAGAACCACCACTATATGGACATACACCACCGGGATGCAAATGAGCAGGGTGACCTCCGCAATGATAATGATAATATCCAAGACCGCTTTTGTTCTTGTTATCTTTATGACCGCCGCTACCGTCAGTTCTTCCGCTATGAGCAAAAGCTGAAAATGGTATGGCTGCTATTAAAAAGCATACAGTTATAACTGAAAGTATTTTTTTCTTCATCAATAAATCCCTCTTAATCTTTAAGTATTCTATTCAATCTTGCGGTTGCTTTTTCTAATTTCTCATTTGTCGCTTTTTCATCAACCAAAATATTTATTATGCTGCCTTCTTTGGCATCTGATGGCAATAATTCTTTCGGACAGTCTATCGTTTTTCCATTGGGTAATTCGACAACTGCAATATTACCTTCAAATCTATCTACTATAATTCTCATATTCTACTCCTATCTGGGCGGGTTACAACGAGAACACGGACCTAAGCCCATAGATTGTGCCTCGCTTACTGTTGTTTCTATAATACTTTTAAGATATGAGCAACCTGCTCTATGATATTTTTTTCCCGTTCTTGTTCTATAAACAACTTGATTTTGATTATCATTTACAGACGGTACATCATCTTCGATTTCATCTGCAGGCGTATAAGCTGCTGTCGGAGGTGCATTTTCTTTCACGGTTGATGCTTTTTTATCAACTGTGATTTTTTTATTTTGGTCTGCAGTTACAACAATAGTTCCTTGTTCGTCTGTTCGATATATCTTAGCGCCAACTTCATTTAAAATTGCAAGTGTATCTGCGTGTGGGTGTCCATATGAATTTCCTTGTCCGCAAGAGATTACTGCAACTTCCGGAGAAACAGCTTTTATAAAGCTCGGGGCAGATGAAGAACCCGCTCCGTGATGTCCTACCTTTAATACATCTGCATCAATTCCGGATTTAAGCAACTGCGTTTCTATTACCTGTTCTGCATCTCCCGTAAAGAGCAACACTGTTTTTCCGTATGTTATTCTGACAACTGCAGAACAATTATTCAAATTAGAGTAATTATCAGCAAATGGTGCAAGAATATCTATACTGAGTATTCCACTTGAGGTAATATTAACGCCCGCTTTTGCAGTATAGGCATCAATGCTTTTCTTTTCAATTACATCAAGCATATTATCAAATGCACTTATGGTATGAGCTTGCTTCGGCATATACATTTTACCGATTTTAAAACTATCAAGCACAGTTGCCATACCGCCGATGTGATCATCGTGGGGATGGGTTGCTACAACATAATCAATGCTTTCATAATGCAAATCTTCAATGTAATCAACAACATCATATCCGCTTAATCCAGCATCAATTAACATTGTTTGTCCGTTACCGAGTTCAATAAATGTACTATCTGCCTGTCCTGCATCAAGAAAATGAACACGAATAAGTCCATAGTTTGATGTCACTCCCGGTGCAACTTCAACTTCTAAATCTTCTCTCGGAGCATCCGAGACTGGTGTTTCGGTATTTATGTTTTCTGCCTGAACCTTGCTTTGAGTCGCTGTATCAACATCATTTACAGCATCACATCCACAAAGCATCATAACTACCATAATCACAGGCAGTAATTTTCTAAATAATTTCAATAAAACCACTCCATTTCTATTAAGCAACCTCAATTGCTCTTAATCTTCATCTTCCATATCAATTATAACTTCATCTGCAATATCATTCAAATCATCCCAATCTTTAGGCATAATTTCCTGAAAATAGTTAATCATTATGTAGATTCTCACATTACCATTTTCCGTTGCAGTTATGTTAAATGCATGCGTATTTTGGGCTATATCCATAAACAATTCTCTATCTTCATCCCTTGCAAGTTCAAAGAATGGTAAAGTCATAATTATGTGAGAATCCCATTGTTGATAATCAACTGTTGCTTCTATTGTACCAGTGAACTTTTTTGCTAACTCATCTAATTTTGGCACAAGTCTTTCAAAAGTCATCTGGTCTTTTGGTACAACAATCTTGGGCAATTTTCTCATAAATGCACTATGAAACTTTAAATATTCCCGTATCATAGGTGACGAAAAAATGTCATCTGATTCTGCTACATCTACTGAGCAAGCATCTGTATCTTTGGAATAGTCCTTTTTAAATACATAGTTTTCCATATAATCACACTCCGTTTTTTCTCCGTCAAAATGATTAAATACTTGATTTAAGGGCAAAAATAAAAGTCGTTAAGTATATAACTTAATGACTTTACTCTCATTTTTGCCCTAATCAAGCAATATTCAGTTTTTATGACGGATTATTTTGACGGATTATATAGTTTACCGAGCCTATCCATTTCTTTTTTCTTATGCTCCGGCAGTGAATGAGAATAAAGGTTAAGTGTAACTGTTGGTGATGAATGTCCGAGTATTTCAGAAAGTGTTTTTATATCCATACCAATCTCCAATGCTCTTGTCGCAAAAGTATGTCTTGTTGCATGAAATTTACGATATGGAATATCCAACTCTGCTAAAATCTTTTTATATCTTCGTGAATACACATTCGGTTCAATAAACTTCCCATTTCTGTGAATAAGAAAACCACTTCCGTTCTCAATCGCAGATAGCTTTACGATTAAAAACTTTGGAAGTGGTATTTCTCTTATGGATGATTCACTTTTAGGAGCGGAAATCCTCAGTTCAGTTTTTCTTTTGCCTTTTTCAGTCTTTACTCTGTATAGCGTATGTCTAATTGAAATAACACCTCTTTTTAAGTCAATATCCTGATTGAGATCCAAAGCGCATAATTCTCCAATTCTTATACCGGTATAAAAACAAATAAGAATACCAATATCATTTGGATAAGAGGATTGCTCTATATACTGTTCTATAGCCTTTTGCTCTATCTTTGTAAATACTTTTACCTCTTTTCTTTTTACTTTTGGCAACTTAATTTTTCTACATAATTCAGCAGATAAATTTTTTTCATAAGCATCTGTTAATCCCAATCTCAAAACTGAAAATACCGAGCGAACGCTTTTAGCTGCCAGCTCTTTAGATAAATCATCAACAAACCTTTGTATATGTTCATCAGTAAGCATTTTCAATTTTATTTTACCAAGTTTTTTCTTGATATGCTTATTGATGTTTGAAGAATAGGTTGTATAGGTTGAACGCTTAATTCTTCGTTGAGACTCAAGCCATTTGTCAAACCAATCAGATACCGTCATATCTGAAAATATGCGTTTGACTTTTTCTTTTGCATTTACCTTTGCAAGTGTAAGTTTTTCTTTTGCCTCTTTATATGTTTTACCATATACATATCCCGGAAGTGATTTCCCATCTGCATCATATCCCTTGATATATCGCCCTTCCCAGCGACCATCTTTTCTTTTGTATATGTTTTCTCCGTGTCTTGCCATATTAGAACCCTCCATTTCTGACTAAAGAATTTGACGGACAATTTACACAAAATAGTTCGTATATATTGCATTTTTTGCTGAAATATGTTAAAATGACTATAAATATTTTATCATATACAGATTTTGTTAAAAAGAGATAAACCCTTGATTTTATGCCTTTTGTGAACTTTGACGGATGTGAATAATTAAGTTATATACTTGATGAAAAAAATAAACAGGGAGCGAACACTTTTAACGGTGTTCACTTCCTGCTTTTTGTTTTATGAGCAAAGGTGCAAATCTGCTGCATACTCCATCTTTTAGACACCCGATATACGAACATAAAACGCTCCGTCTGTCTAATTCATAATCTTTTCTGCCCGTTTCACAGTTGGGACAGAGTTTTGATGTGTTACTCATTATTAAACCTCCTTCAAAAAGTTAAGGCGGCCATTGCTGACCGCCTTTCTTTTTATTTTGTACTGATTTTCCTGATTATTTTCCCGTAAATCATTTTCTTCTCAAAATTATGTCTTCTGATAACGATTTCAACCTTGTCGCCAATTTTGTAATCGCCATCATATTCCATTGACAGATACGAGCAGAGAACATCGGTTATTCCATCACATAAGCGGCAATAAACTCCTCCGGCATATTTACCGACAATATGTGCCACTCTTGTTGATTTAACCGGATGTCTTGTTTCAACGCCATCAAACGGATGAGGCGTCATTTCTTTAATTGAAACCCGCAAAATACCTTTTTCTGCATCATACTTTTTGATGATTGCTTTTCTCACATCTCCCGGCTTTAATATCTCACGCAAGTCAGAAATGTTATTATAGCAAACTTCTCTCTGTGGAAGAGCCATATCATATCCTCGATAACTTACGGTGCATATTCCTTTGCCGACAGAAATGATATCAACATCCACAACCTGTCCTTCCATAATTCGTCCCTTGTAATTTGCATAACGCATTCTTTCAAGAGCAAATTTTCTGGATGCTACTGCAAAGCCAGCATCAGCGTCTATATGTGTTATAACATAGTTAATATTGGCGCCGCACATGGAATGCAAGATGTGATAACCTGTATCAAGTTCTGTGTCAAAAACCTCTGTTTCAGGGATAATGACTTTAACACGGTATTTGATAAGTATGAGGCAGCGCACCGTCTTTGGAACTGCTTTTTTCTTTCCCTCCGGGACATAATTAAATTCATGCAAATCAACACCTAAAACGGTGCCAGAAATGACCGAACCACTCTTGTAGGAAGCGTAAATTGCCTGCCATTCATCTCGTTCGGCTTCAGTAAGATTCTTTTCAAATACTGCTAAGCTTAAAAAATCCTTATTGTCCATAAATGTACCTCCTTTGAAATTTCTATGTATTGTTACTGATACTGCCATTGTCAAAAGGATATAAAAAAATCGCCGCCTTTCTCCTTACGATTAAGACTGCGACAGTATCAGTTATTTTTTGTGTTTGCCTTCATAAAGGAAACACCTTTTTTGCCATAAACTGCAAATCTGTAGTTACAGCTTGGGTTAATAAGTTTCATTTGTTTTTTGTCTTCAAGAAGAAATATGACTATTTCACATTTTGCATCTCCAAACTTATCATTTGCAAAGGATACAACCATATTTTCTGTGCCTTCTTTAACGGGGATTACAAACACTTCTTTTTCGTTCAGCTCTGAATGTGTAAAAAACGCTATACTTACCAATCCTTTACTTTTTCTGTGTTGAACAACATTAGGCAAGAAAGCAATTAAAACATCAAAAGAACGAATTACATCGAAATCGGGTTCTATACCTTTTCGGCTGAAAATATAATCTTTACCCAATTCCGTCTGTTCAAAATCTCCATATGCGCACATCTGCTGAATGTAGTTGTTAAGGTGTGGTATCTTTGCATTAAACTCATTATTTACCATCTGCAGAAGTTGTCTGTGTAATAGTGGTCCGTATTCGTCAAGCAAAGATAATATATATTCCTGAATTTTATTGAAATACATAAAATCACTCCCTTCGGTTTCTCCGTAAAGCATTGAGATACGGATCGACATGCAACAAACTATATTCTTCTGTGATACAGTTAAAAATGGTACTCATAACATAAGCTGTTATATTACTTATCTCACGGTCATTCCTATGTAGATTTTGCATTGCAGATTGCAGTATAGAGCCATCTATTTCATACATTCGGCTTCTGACTTTATCTTGAGGCAACTTGGCATTGCCAATCTTTAAGCCATCTGAATAAAACATCCGCTCCAGTGCGTCATACAAAATTTTTCTTTCCTCTTCGTCAAACAAATGAAGTTCACAATTTTCTAAAATATCATCAAAGTTGTATTGATTGTCCGTCTGTCTGTCAAAAGAAATTTCTTCGGCGCTGCTTGTATATATCTTAAAGTTTCCTTGTTGACTGACAGACTGACTATTCTCAGTATGATTATTATAAGTCTTATTTATATAAGTCTTATTAGGGTGCGATTCCGGCACATCTAAAACTTCCTGTTCGGCAGTTCTTGATATGCTGTTTGGGGAGTTCTTGATATCCGTATTTGGCATATCTTGATTCTCTGTATTTTCTTCAGATGTGCTATTTTGGCATATCTCAAATTCCGACAGATTTTCATTAAGACATACCGAATCGGCAGTTCTTAAATTTTCCCGCTTTGTATATTTCTTTGCCTGTGTTTCGGTAAGTTCCAATTTTACAATATAAATTTTATTAGGAATGCCCCTGCCGCAGCGTTGCTCTGTAATCAGATTAAGACTTATAAGTTCCTTAAATGCCGATATTGCTTTTTTATATGTAATCCCTAAATCTTCTGCAATCTCCTCTCGGGTGTAAATAAGATATACTTCGTCATTTTCATTTATCCAGCCATTTAATTTTGATAAAGATAATCTGTCGTAGAGCAAAGCATAGGTCAGCTTCGCATCTGATGAAAGTGTTCTGTATGACTCGTTTGCAAACATGGTTTTTGGTATTTTTAAAAATTCGCAGTTAATTATATCGTTTATTTTATAAACTGTCATAGGTAAGCCCTCCTTAAATTATTCGTTTACTATTTCGTTGGGATTTGTTGTAATATAGTCATCATCCTCATCATCTTCTGAATTTTTATCAAAGACAGAAACTTCTGCAATAACACCTGTATATGATTTCTTTGGTTGTGTTGTTTCTTCTTGAACTTCGTCTTTTTCTTTTTTTGCGTTACTTCCAAATGCGGGAGTAGGTTTTGCTGCAGTAAAAATTGTCTGTTCATTATCATCTTCAGATTCCGCTTCTTCTGTTTCAAAAGTGTATTGATAACCTGGGCGTTTATCTGTTTGCTTTTCAAGCTCCTTTTCAAACTCAGCCCACTTGGGAACATATTCGCTTACACGGGTATATTTTAGCTCCTTATAGGACGAAAGTTCGTCAGGAATAATCTTGTATGCCTTCAACGGTTTTTGTCCTCTAATAAGCAATAAACACTCTTTATTATCCATCTGCAGAATCTCTTCCGGATACATAAGCGGTCTGGTGCTGTTTGATTTTGTAGTACGATAACCGGTTACTTCTCTTGTTATGGGAGAAAACAAAGGTGTCTGCGGTGCCATACTGTTCGATAATTGAATTGTGATATTACCGCATCTTTTACTGATGTAATCACTTGTCATCATATCGTTACAGCCAAGCACAAGCTGAGTATCACAGTTGCCGACAATTTCTTCCCACTCTTTGATGGGATAACGGTCTGATAACTGTGCTATGGACTGAACTACAATCTGGCAGTTGATGCCGTAGCCACGAACAACGGATATTGTCTTTTTGAAATCCAATAGTTTTCCGACATTACAAAATTCGTCCATTATAAAATTAACCTCAATGGGTAATCGACCTCGTTCATCACCGTGCTTTCGAGCATAGTCTGAAAGTTTTTTGAAAAGCATAGAAAAAAACAGCGATGATAAGAATTCATACGCTGTATCCTGTGCCGAGATAATACAGAAGTATGCACACGGTTGTTTGCCGGGCAATTCCAAATCTATCTCGTGATATTTAGTTATTTTATCAACAAGCTTATTCTGAAAAACATTCATTCTTGAACCAAGACCGATGAAAACATTACCCCAAAGGTTACTTGCAGCTTGTTTGAAAATACCGTATGGACCTCTTGCCGGATGGTCGAGAGGAAGTCTTTGGAACTTCATATCAAGACTCTTTGCACTTTCGCTTGAAAGTATTTTATATATCGTACCTAAAGAACGCTCGTGCAAAGGTAGTAATTCATTTGTAATTGGATCTTTCATACTCTGAACATATAGGATTAGAGCAATGAGTAAGTTCTGTTCTGCTTTATCCCAGAAGTCCGCTTTTTGTCCTTCTTCTGATGTATTACGGATAATTGTTTCGGCAACTGACTGTACCATATCAACATCGCCTTCGGTTTCGCCTATACAATTCCACCCGTCGGAATTTTCCATATCAAGAAGATTAAGAGCTTTTACTACATAACCGTTGTCTCTTAAATGCTGAGAGTATTGTTCAAACAATTCCGCTTTGGGATCGACTATTATCATACTTTGTTTGCTTTTGCCTGAGACCATAAGCTGAACCATTTTTAATATCATCGGTTTAACATAACCTCGGCTTTTACCTGAGCCTGTTGCGCCGTAAATAATTTGGTGCTTATTGAGTCCGCAATCATCACGCAAGCCAACATATTCTGCATATTTATCATCTTCAAATTCTCCGTTTTTTATTTTGCATAGAATAGGACAAGGAAGATTATCGGCAGTACCGGATACAAGAATTTTATCCCGTTCCTTTTTAGTCATCCAACCGGAAGTACCGTGTGTACCTTCGTTTGTAATATCAAAATTTCTTTCGTCTTTAATAATCTTTACGCCGGTTATTAAATATATCCATTTGCCAGCTATAAGTACATACATTATGAAAAGGAAGAAGAGAACTCCAAGACCTTGAGGTGTAAATACTGCCGCAAAACATTTTATAGGATTGAGTGAAAGTGTTTCATTGGCTGTGCCTTGTGTAAAATTTCTCATAGCACCTATAAAGGAATTTATAAAGATGCCATAAAGATATATCCCTAACAATGTGCATATAAGATAAAACCAAAAATGTTCTTGTATTTTACTGACTATAATTCTAACTTTTGAATTCTTTGATATCAGCTTTTGCAGGTTTTCTTTGATTCGCATTTATGTATTCACTCTCCTTTGTCATGTATGGTTTTTGTTTTGGTGGTTTAGGAACAGAACCTAAAACAATGTCATATATATTATTTTTATCAAGAGTTACTACAAGTGATTTTGGAGCGTCATATTTTGATAATAATTTAAACATCGTTTTCTTTTGAAATGGGAAACAACATATTCTCGGCTCAGATTCAGCGTCATATTTTTCAATTTGTTTTAATGCTCTTAATATTCTTTTTATATTAAAATCAATAGCAATAATATATGGGTGGTTATCTTTAAAACCATCACATTCAGATAAATTGCTTTGCTTGTCTGTATTACATCCAAGAGCTTCAGCAATCTTTTCTCTATATCTCCAAACCTTCATAATCTCAAGCTGAGCAACCCCCTCACGATTAGAGGGAACGAACAAGTAGTCGCACCCAATTTCCTCCAAAGCCCTGTCGAACCTTCTCATACCCCTTTTAAGTTCTTCGCCCTCTCTTACAGGATGAACCGTCTTCCACAATTCCTCCAAAGTGTCTCCGGTTAAAATTATCTTTATATCTCTTACACCTTTTAATAAATTAACTTGTGATTTGTATATCTCTGTTTCGTGTTTGGGGACTATCCAATCATCCTGTCCCTCAACATAATATGGGATATACACCGTGTCAAAAACTTTCAGTATCCCTAAAAATCTTGTTCCTGCAAGGACTCGTACATTTATATCTCCTCTCAACACAAGCGAACTGACATAACCTACATCTTTTCCTGCAAGGGAAACCGTCTTTTCTGCAAAGATATTTATTCCTGCAAGGTGTAATAAAATATTCCACAATGCATTCTTTAATTTTCTCTTATACGACTTCTTTGTGATGTTCATTTTAGGATCATCCTCAAACGGATAATTTAGTCTTGAAAGAATTTCTCTACCCTCATAAGTGAGCTTGTAACTCGAACCGTCTGTCTGTATTTTTATGTATCCGTTTCTCCTCAAAGTCGATATAATTTCCCCGTTAAAATAAGGGGCGTCATATTTCCGCAAGAGACCTGTCGGTATATATCTGCAAAGTCCGCATAACTTTAAAAATTCTATGTCGTACACATCAAAAATCATACTATCCCTCCATCCTTCACAGTAGGGTACACTCAATTTCAAAATTTTAATTTTAGCACCCTCTGAAACCCCCGATTTTACAGGGATTTTTAACTGTTTAAGGCTGGAGGGATGACCGTTTTTTTGGCATTTTCAAAATCGGTTGATTTTTCATTCACACCTCCAGCCTTAAAGCATATCTTTTGCAAGTAAATCCATAAAAATTACACCATCTTCCGGCGGCATAATATAGATTTCGCAGCGCATCTCATCTGATATTTTGGTGAACAATCCCATGCTCAAAATGAACTGATTATCGTCTTCTATAACTCTGCCTTTTAATGCGTTGGGTATCATTTTCCAACCCTTATTATCGTTGTCTAAAGCATTGTGATTTTCTTCATTACAGTATTCAACAATCGCCATAAAAGCAGTTTCAAAGTAAGGGAGATTTTCGCCATAATTTTCTATCAGTCTGTTTATTGTGTCGCTGATATAATTGCTTATTTTATACTTGCAATTTGGTAGTAGCGTATTAAGGGTAATCTTCAACCAACCATCGTGCGTAATATCAATTTCGCCTGCAACATCAGAAACAATTTGATTTATTTTTTTGTCGTTGTAATCAAAATTCTGACAGCAATATCCACCGAGAATATTTCTTGATTTTACACACAGGTTTTCAAGTTCGCCGAGATATTCTTCAACTCTTCTACCAACAATGTTGCTTGACATACTATCAGACATCAAAAGTCTGGATAAGCATTGCATAACTTTGATAGTGTCATTTTGTAAATCACTCAAAGTTTTCTTTAACTGTTCCATTATTTTCTTCTCCTCTTTTCAAGGTCAGTTCTCTTAGTTGTGATGAGATTATACATAAGCGGTGACGCTTTTATATCAATACAAACTTTGTTTTTATTTGCACAGAGCAGTGCCTCACCACGACCATTACGAATAATCTGCATTGTTTCTTCATCGGACAGAGAAAGGTATTTTTGAGCTGTAAATGCTTCATCTTCCTCAAGGTGCAAAATAACCTTAAAACTTGAAAGATTAAGTATTTCCTTGCTGTATTTACCTGCATCTGATGAAAAGCTGCTTGAAAGGTCTTGCGTTGCCTGAATAGCACTACCACCAAACCCTCTAATAAGACGGAATATCTCATTTACATAACTTCCTGCTAAATTGCGAGTACCCGAACCGCAACCCATCAAAGTCCATAACTCATCAAGGAATATTACTTTTTTCTGAATACGGCTTTCTTTTGCTTTGTCCCATACGAAATCAAGAGCCATAAACATACCGATAGGTTTTAATGCTTCTGTCATTTCCGTCATATCAAGAACAATGTACTTATTTGTCAAGTCAACATTGGTTTCTCTACCGAATGAAGCAAGAGAACCTACAGCAAATTTTTCAATCATAAGGGCAAGTTTTTTCGTATCTTCTTTTGATAACAATTCCTCATACAAATCTTTCAGCGTAGGCATTTTCTTAAAACTACCGTCCTCTTTGAAAAGTGATTTATTGTCGAAGGTTATACCAAAAGTTTCGTATGTTCTGATTACTGCACTATCCATAAGATTCAATTCATCCTGTGTTATATCGTTTTTAATCAGGGAGAAGAAAATCATAAGACTTTGCATCTTTTCTGCCAAGATGGAGTCATTTCTGGTGTCCTCTTTAATCTCATAATCTGTCGAAAGAGAATTTTTTCGTATCTCCATAATGTTGATACAATCCTTTGACGATGGTGCAATTTTGATATATTTTCCGCCTATGGCTTCACAAGCGTCAATATATTCATGTCCCTTAACCGGAGCAATGATAAAGACCTGTGTACCTTGCATACGAAAACGGAGTGCCATATTCTGTAATAAGAATGTTTTACCTGCACCCGTTGTACCGAAAATACACCCGTTGGCATTTGCATATTTATCACTGTCAAAAATATCAAGTATTGCAACGCTTCGGTTGTACTTATTAAGCCCTAAAAAAATGCCGCCTTCGTCGTAAACCTCAAATGATGAAAACGGGAAAGAGGCAGCGAGTGAATCTGTGAGAATGTTTCTGCGTGCTTTTCGCTCAATATCTGGCTCAACAGATAATACGGGAAGAGAAGAAAGAAAGCATTGTTCGTGCTTATAGTCAGCCCTTTTGCAGACCATACTCATTGAACTGCAAAGCGTCATAACATCCGCAACTCTCTGTTCAAGTTCTTCTTCGTCATAAGCAGTAACTTCAATTACTGTTGACATATAATAAAAATCCTGAGCTGCTCGGTTCATACCTTCTTTGAGATAATATCCGCTTGAAATTGCATCATCAAGTTCTTCAAAGTCTTGTCTGGTATCTCCGACATCACGCATTCTGCTTCGATTGAGCATTGTCTTTTGGGATATTCTTGACAATATTTTCTCTCTCGGCATTCTGCGGAAAGTAAAACTTATACCGATATTCTCCCCTGCTTCTACAAGCGGAGAAAGCCACGCCATCTCGTTACGGGTATTATATCCATATCCTGCAACATAAAGGTAAGAATGGTAAATACCATCTACAACAACATAATCTCTGCTACCATTGTCTATTGACGATGGAGCGATAATATCTAAGACTGAAGTTTGTCCCGTCCACAGTTCCGGAGTTTCTTCTTCTTGCTTCTTAACAAATGTGTCTTTAAGCTTTTGTACCAAAGACGGTTTCTTATCTTGATGAACTTTCGGTGTTTCTTCATCGGAATGTTCTTGTTCTTCATATGTATCCTCCTCATTACTAAATTTTCCGAATGTAGCCCTGCGGATTTCTTCTTTATTTTGCTTACTCACTGTCTGCACCTCCTTCAAAAGTATGAATTTCATCAAACATACCCTCTGCAAAATTGCCCGGCTTGACATATTTTGAACTCTGCTTATTGATATGACTATACAAAAGGTCAATAAGCTGTCCGTTATCACAAATGTCAATTACACCAAGTTCACATTGCGACAGGTATCTTTGTGCTTTATATGCTTCATCTGCAAGCTGCCTTTGAATATCTGAAAACTTATTGTTTTGATTTCCAAATGCCCTTGCCGAGTATTCAATGATGATGAAAAAACGCTTTTTAACAGCGACATTCTCTGAAAGTGTTTTTACAAACTCCATTTCATCATAAATCATTGCTTTTGTTTGTTCATTCATTTCATTTTCAGCATAGTCTTCGTGTCGTTTAAGATAACTTTCAATATTTGCTCTTTCGGTACTCACTCTAATCTGTATATTGTCGGGAGCAATTTTAAGATAAGAGGCGTAGTAATAGATAATATTTTCCTGCTCAACATCACTTTTCAAATAAAAGTTTACCGGAAGAATTTCAAGAATTTTTATAAATCTTCCGTCTTTCATAACTACAATACCATCGACTATTGTTTCGATAGGAAGCCAAGCCTGTGTGCTATCCTCGTAATAGTCGCCGGATGTTTTCTTATCTTTTTTCTTTGTAGAAAAAATATTTATCACTTGACCTCACCTCGATATTCTAATATTTTTCTGTTTCTCAGCCACCGCCACCAATTTCTAACAAACACTGTAAGCGGATCGTCATTGATGCCGATTAAAGCAAATCCGCCAATGGGGATTGCAAATATAGCTGACAATATAATTTTCCATGTAAGACTGACAGGAATGAGTTTGAATGTGAAAAAGACAAAAGGCAGAGATAAAATCCCTGCCTCAATAACATTCCGCATATTGAATATTCCCATCAGTTTACCGCTGTCCTCAAAATTTGTAGGAATAAAAAACTCTGTCATTTTCTCCCACTCTCCTCATCGGTTCTTCCTGCAGCAACAAAACAACAAGTTATTGCCACACCGAATATCGCACCACCTGCAAAACATAATATTTTAGCTAACATACTTTTACCTCCTTTATCGACTCAAACTCCAGAACGGGCCGCCTGCGGCAGCATCCCCTCTGGCTTCGTTTAATATGATTGACATATCCCATTCCTGACCGCTTCGTTTGTAACTTGCAGGATCAGCAACTAAAACTTTTCCGTCTTCCGTTATACCACGAAGAACAATAAAATGTCCGTTAGATGTAAAGTGTCCTTTTGCCATAATTGCTATTACAAGTTTTCCGCTTGACAAATGCTGTTCAAGCTCCCTTGCACTTGAACGACCAAGTTTTTCAACCTTTAACCCGTAATGCTTTGCACCTTCAGGAATAAGGGAATGATAACTGCCGTTGCCTTCGCATCTATGACCGTTTCTAACAGACCAAGCACAAACAGCAGGCGGATCGACATCTCTGCCCGTAAGCGTAGATACGCATATTGCAAGTGCAGTCGGTCCGCATCCTGCAGCACCGATTGTACTTGACCGCCCGTACATTTCATTAGACCATCTTGAGTCAAGCTGGTTATAATATACAACCTGTGTTTCGCCTGATTCTCCAAGCATAACACCCTCATAACTCGGTAATCCGTCAACATCCGCAAATTCACTATTCGGATCAAGATACTGATAATTTAAGGTGTCATACATTAATGTTGCCCAGTTCTTTTGCTCTTCATCAAAGCCAAGTTCATTCATAATCTCATCGGGAGATTTGTTATATACTTCGCCTGTTTCTGAGTCTATGGTATAACTGTTTTTAACTGAATTTTCTACATCCCTTTTTGATATTTCATCAAGGTCTTGCTTTTCTCTTACTGACTCAATTGATATAAGCCAATAAATATCAGGATTTACACCTTCAGGCAAATCGTCAATGGTGTCCTCATAGTGCTGAACAAGCTCCGTTCCGTGTTGATTTCTTGCAACAAGTTCCGCATCATCAACCGTAGCCCAGCTAAAAAGCATTTGAGGGATAGCCGATATAATGATTACAGGAAGTAAAATTATAAAGAGTATTATCGAAATAATTATAAGTATTACTTTCGGGGATAGTGCTTCTACAACACCCTGAGCTACCGCTACAAAGTTACCTGATGCAATACCGCTACCTGCTTTAATTGAACCTTTTAGCATCTGTGCACCACGAGCCGCCTTTTGATATCCGCTTCTACCGCTTGTGTTTTGTTCTATTGTTCTCACCTCTCTTCACATGTGGGTTGTTATTACTTCTGACTCCTGCCGGATTGTCTTTCTGGTAATAGGTTTTCTTGACCTTCTTGTTTGCTGCAGCAGGATTATATCTGCCGTGCTTATATTCGTGATTTACTTTTCTTTCGGTTGTTTCCTGACGGGTATTTGTCTGTGTATGACCTCTTGTATGGCTATCGTGGAACCTTTCAGAGCTTCTGTCCGTGAAATGTTCGTTGCCTGAGATTTGAGTGCTTCCACCGATATTTACTCCGCCACTATTACCACCGATTTGTGTGCTTTGAACACTACCGCCAGATACATTACCGCCTCTTTGAGTAGTACCTTTTACATCAGAACGGCTATGTACCACATCTGTATCAACAACTGTTTTTCCACCACCGTGCTGAACACTTCCTGATACATTCTGTTTAACACCGCCCGATACAACAGGAGGTGGAATAATTGGATTACTGCCTTTAACAGTTGTCCCTTTTTTCTGTGTACCTCCGTTTTGATTTGGCATACTCGGATTGCCTTGCGGATGAACTCCACCATTTACAACACTTGACATTGGATTCACACCTTGCGGATGTGCACCTGCAGTTCCTCTTGGTATAGGAGGTCTTTGTGTTGCACCTTTATTCTGAACACTTTCATGTACCGCACCTTGCTGTCCTGTGTTATGAACGCCCTGATTTACTGTTGTACCACCATTACCTGTGTGGGTTACATTAGGAGCATTGGCAGGTCGTGGTGCATTGCCACCCTTAAAGGAAGTTCCGCTTTGTCCCGTAGTGTTTCCACCTGGAGTTGCATTCGATGCATTAGTTTTTCCTGCATTGACATTGGAGCCGCCGACACTGGTGTTTACACCACCTGTATTGACATTCATACCACCATTAACAGTTGATGAGCCACCCATATTATTAACATTGGGTGATGCACCGCCGTATCCACCGCTCGGTCTCGGACCGCTTGGATTGGGATTTCTACCTCTGCCTGCAGAACCGCCTCTGCCTGTATTACCATTTCTGCCGGATTTACCACCGCTACCGCCTTTGGCATTTGCCATACTGCGACCTATGAGAGAACTCATTGTTCTTACTGCAACAAATGTCATTACACCGGGAAGTCTTGAGCCTATTTCATTACCTGTTTGAGCCGGGTTTAAGCCAATTTTACCGATATGACTATCAATCTTTCTTGCAACTCTTGTAAGGGCTACAACAAACACTAACCATACAAGGACACCGCCTGCTGCCATCTGCGACATTGCCGACATAATCAGTTTCAGGAACACAATGTTCATTATCATCATAACGAGCATTGAGGCATACATTCTTACCCAGCCTTTGAAAATGTCATTAGTGTTCTTACTACCGCCCATCGCAAATGCAAGAGGAGCAAAGAAAGTCAAAACAGAAGTTATGACATATCTTTCACCGATTTCAAAGAGCAGTTTTACCATCTGTACCATAAGTACAACACCGACTATAATTACAAGCAGCCACTTTGCACCTGAACCTAAAGAAAACATACTCTCATCCGGTGTTGTTACCGTGATGGCATTCGGAAGTTCAAGCATATCTATAACAGTTCCCGTAATAGATGAACCTATATTACAAATTTCTCTTGATGCAAGGAGCAGAAAAGCAAAAACAAAAGTCCGAAGAAACAATATTTTCGGATCTTCTGCCTCGAATCCTGCTCCTGACATAATTGCTTTCAGAGATTGAAAGACAAGATTACCTATAAGCAATGCCCAGCCAAGTGCTATGAAAACATTTACAATATCCGATATAATCGGCGCTGTGCTTTCAAAGTACGATAAGTCCATTGACATTACCCCTAAAAGTTCTCCGGAGGCATAAGACATAATATCAACCATCATTTCATACAGACATTCCACAAGTCCTTTCAGTATAGGTTCTAACATTTACTCATGCCTCCGTTCTCTTATGTAATGGTGTTTAGTCCATTGAGAAGTGGGCGAACATAAGCAAGGAATGCGCCTATACCATTGATGATTGCCCATGCTATCCAGATACGCTTCAGCCAGTCAACTGATTGGTCAACTTTCTGCTGATTGTTTGATAATTTCATACCGACAACGCACACCGTTGTCATAAGAGCTGCAAGAACTGTACTGATACCTGCAATCTTGTTATATACATCAACAATTATTCGGTTTGCCACAGTCCACATATCGTCAACTGCGAAAGCCTGAATTGTGAGCATACTCATAAGACACAAGCTCAACGGAACAATTCTTACAAGCATCCGTTTAAGTTTTGTTTTCATAAGCGACTCCTTTCTACAAAGTGAAATGCCGCCATATTTCTATGACGGCATCATCAGCTTAATTTTGTATTAGTATCCTGTTCTTGGCATTTCAAAATGAGTGTAGTTATATACCTTTGTTACCCATCTCGAAACTGAAGTAATCCACTGTCCGTTATATACACCGCCGACATCTGCCTGATTTACGAAACTTGCACCGTTCGGAAGTCCCATAATAGACCTTGCGTAAAGATATGGTGTTTCAACCTGTGCAAATCCGGCTTTTACATTACCGAACACAAACATAATCTCTGTAATATATTCATTACTTGCAAGACCAAGTGCTGCATTTGACATATCAAGTGCATAGTTTCTTGTTGTAGAAAGATTATCGTTTAATGTTCTATATTCGCCGTTTGAAAGGTTTGTAAGGTAAACAATCTTATATGACAACGCCTGATTGTATGTTCCTGTTACCAATTTCTCTGCACGAATTGCTGACGGGAGTGTATCTCTCCAATAGAAACTCTGGAGAGGAACAGAAGATGTATTTGCAATGTTCTTGAATGTGTAAGTAATCGGATTGTTCGGCATTACTTCGTTGTAGCCTGTCTTTGTGATTGAAACGCCTGTTGATACAGACTTATTCAATACTTCAAAGGTTACAATCTGACCTGAGAACTCAAGGTTTGCAGTCATAAGCGTTTCATTTATGCTGTAGTATGCAGGTGCCTGCGTTTCTCTTACTGTGTAAAGTCCAAGAGGCAAAGTCTTTGATGCAGCTCTGCCGTTCTTGTTGGTCTTGATTGTATCTACAATGTTTCCGCCTCTGTCATAAATCTCAAATACTGCACCTTCAAGTAAGCTTCCTGCAGGTAATCCGTTAATCACATTATCATCTGCAGATTTCTTTATAATCTGAATTTGTCCCTGTGTTGGTGTGTTGTACCAAGTGATAGAGCTTGTTTCACCATAGCCTACATAGAATGTCTTAACTTCGGTATCAATTACATAGCCCTGCGGAACAGAAATTTCACGAACATAGTATTTACCGTCGTTATAATCTCTGTCGTCCATATACACATATCCGTTATGGTCTGATGTATATGTTGCTATCGGATTTCCGTATCTGTCTGACACAAGGAAGGTTACCCCATAAATACCTTTACCTGTTGTAGAGTCAATCTTGTGGATGAGGAACGATGAAGATTTACGGTTTGTAATTGTTACTCTTGAAATCTTACCATTCTTGACTTCTACATCGTGCGGCTCGGCGTCTAACTGATATCCTCTTGCCGCCTTCGTTTCAAGGATTGTGTACCAGCCATTCTCAAGTCCGTCAATATTGATAACGCCGCTTGAATTGGTTGTATATGTGCCGACTCTTTCGCCATTCATGTATTCCACTCTGAACTGAACACCTTTGATAACCTCTCCTGTTTCTTCATCAACCTTTGTAATACGGATACCGCCGATTGCTTCATTGTAGAATGTAAGCTCGCTTGTTTCTCCGGATTTTAGCTTGATTGTCTGCGGAGTTGTATCAAGGGAATATCCACTAGGTGCAGTTACTTCCGTTACGATATATGTATCTGTCGCAAGTCCTGTCAGATGAATTTGTCCGTTTCTGTCAGTTTTATATCTGCCGTTTGCGTTTCCCACAACCGTACCTTCGTCAGTTGTGATCTTAAATACTGCGCCGTAAAGAGCATCACCTGTTCTCTTATCAAGTTTAGTAATCAAGAGTCCACTATCGGGCTTATTATAGAAAGTAAGTGTCTGCACATCACTCTTATTGATTGTTACGGTCTGTGACATTGTTTCAAGCACATATCCGTCAGGGGCTTTTGTTTCAGTTACTACTAAAGTAGTTCCTGCCTCAATACCCGTAATATGAATCTGTCCGCTTGTATCGGTTGTATAAATGCCGTTTGAGCTTACAGTTCCGCCGTAGTTATCTACTACAGTTCCGTTTGCAGTTGTTACCTTAAATTCTGCGCCTGTAAGCGGCTGCTTTGTTTCGCTGTCAAGTTTGCGGATAATAAGCCCACCGTCTGAATAGTTTTCAAATTCAACGGTTATAACATCCTGCTCTTTGCCTGTGATATATACAGTTTCAGGAGCATCATTCATAATGTACCCGTCAGGCGCTTTTGTTTCTTCGATTACATAAGTACCTGCTTTCAAGCGATTAATAACGATTGTACCATTAGCAGAGGTTGTGAATTCTCCGATAACAGTTCCACCCGTACCACTTGCACCTGAAAGGTATCTTACACGGAATTTTGCACCCTGCAGAACCTTACCTGTTACACCATCAACCTTTTTAATTACAAGTCCTGAAAGTGGAACATTTTCAAATGTTACCTCTTTATTCTCCCCTGCTTTGATATAGATTTCTTTTGCATCTTCGGATATTGCATATCCGTCAGGAGCTTCGGTTTCAGTAATCTTATACCAACCGTCTTTAAGGTTATACAATTTGATTTGTCCGTTTTCATCGGTCTGGAAACTACCCATATCATTAATCTCGCCTGAGAATGTATTGTTGGAAGCATAAACGATATTAAATTTTGCTCCTTCCAATGCATCCTTTGTTACGGAATCAACCTTGTTAATAAGCAAACTCGGTTTCGGATAGTTCTTAAATCTTACAACGCTTGTCCTGTTTGGCTCTAAGGTTACGAGCTTCGGTTCTGTGTCAAGAAGATAACCGTTTGGAACGCTCTTTTCAGTTACCTCATATATACCCGGAGCAAGATGCTCTAAGAAAGCTTCGCCATTTTCATCTGTTACAACGGTATTTTCAGTGCTGCCTTCAGCGTGTTTTACCAAAAATCCAACACCCTGTATCGGCTCATCTGTTAATGCATCTGTTTTAACGATTTTAAGGCTTGGCTTTTCTTCGTTGATAACCACAAGCTGAGATTGTTTACCACCAAAGAGTTCTACATGGTATTCAGTTTCATTAAGAACATATCCGCTTGGCGCTTCAATTTCCTTAACCGAATATACACCCGGCTCTAAGTTATCAATCTCAATGCTACCGTTTATATCGGTTACTCGGTCAAGATAGTTACTGCCATCTTCGATTTTAGCAACTCTGAATGTTGCACCTGGTAAATACTTATCATTGTATGCATCATATTTAAGTATCTTAATTGACGGCTTTTCTGTATTAGTGAATACGAATGTTGCATATTCATTGCCATCAACTTTTACAATACGCTCTGCATCGTCAATAAGGTATCCATCAGGGGCTTTTACCTCTGTTACCGTGTACGAACCTGTCGAAAGGTTTGAAAGGTTAATTTCCCCGGTTTCGTTCGTTGTGTATTCTTTTTCAAAAGTACCGCCGACTTTCTTAAACTTGAATACCGCATTTGCAAGAGGTTTCATTGTTTCGCTGTCGAGTTTCACAAGTCGCATATACGGTTTCTGATCGTTCAAGAAAACAAGCAATGCGCTGTCGCCGCTGTCTTTTGTAATCTCAATAGACTGTGGTGTAGAATTTACAATGTGGTCGTCATCCGTTGCAACTTCTTTAACTGTATATGTACCTGTTTTTAAGTCGTAAAGCAGAATTTCGCCTTTTGAGTCGGTAATGTATGTACCGATTAAGGTGGTATCAAGATAAACCTCAAATTTAGTATCTGCCATTGGCTTACCCGTCAAGCTGTCATACTTCTTAATTGTAAGGCTCGGCTTTCTTGTATTCTGAATGACAATTTCATTTTCGCCACCTGCTTCAAGTGTTACATGGTGGAGTTCGCTGTTTAGGAGATAACCTGTAGGAGCAGTTATTTCCTGCACAGTATAAATACCTTCTGCCATACCCTCAAGCACGATTTTACCGTCTGCATCAGTTACCTTATCAAAGGTCTGGCTGCCTGAAAGGTTACTGATTCTGATTACAGCACCTTCCAACGCTTTTCCTGTATTCGAGTCGATTTTATATACCGTCAAATCAGGGTTTTTGGTGTTAGTAAACACAAGCTGAACGCTGCCATCGGCTAATGCTTCAAAAGTTCTGCTTTCACGGTCTATAACATATCCGCTCGGAGCTGACATTTCCGTTACGGTATATGCCCCCGGCTCTAAATCTTCTAAAGCGATTTCACCATTTCTATCGGTTGTATATTCTTTTGCGAAAGAACCGTCAACCTTTTCAATTCTGAATACTGCATTTTCCAAAGGTTTCTTTGTTTCGGAATCAATTTTCAGGATTGAAATACCGGGCTTTGTTTTGTTGAAGAAAACAAGTCTTGCTTCTTTTCCTGCTACAAGTTCAATAGACTGCGGACATCCCTGCACTATATGGCTTGAATCTGTCTTAACTTCCTTTACGGTATAGGTTCCCGGCTCTAAGTCAAAAATCTCAATTTCGCCGTTTCTGTCGGTTGTATAAGTGCCGATTTTAGTTGTGTCCATATACACTTCAAATACAGTACCCTGCATCGGATCTAAAGTCTGGCTATCGAGTTTTTCAATAATAAGTCCGGGCTTTCTGCTATTGGTTAAAACAAGAACAGGATCTTTATCTACAGCGGGATTGTATGGATCAATATGAACACCGTGTCTTTCTGTATCTAATACATATCCTTCAGCAGCAACAGATTCTACTACCTCGTAATATCCTTCGGTAAGTCCTGATGCTCTCGCATAACCTGCGTTATCTGTAGTTACGGTTGTAACTAACTTTCCGTCTTTGTAAATCTTAAAGGATACATCCTCCAAAGGATTGTGGGTATCCTTATCCATCTTTACAATTACAAGTGACGGAGTTCTCACATTCTTAAAGGTTATGGTTACATCCTTTGTTCCATCCCATTTGAAAGTCTGTACGCTGTTATCTTTTTCATAACCTGCAGGAGCTTTTACCTCATATACTCTGTAAGAGCCAAAAGGAAGCTCTACACCCTCAAATTCGATAGCACCTGTATGTCCCATCGTTACCTCTGTTGAAAAGCTACCGTCCGTCTGCTCAATCTTAAAAGTTGCACCCATAAGCGGGTTTCCGTTTTGTGCGTCAACCTTTAATAATTTGAAACGGGAGTAACTTGTATTTGTTACACTTACAGTCTGTGTCTGACCTGCAGGAACACTTATTGTCTGCGATGCTGCCTTATGAAATCCTTCCGGTGCCTGAACCTCATTTAATGTGTACTGAACATCAGGATTAAGTTCTTCCCAAATAATCTGACCGTTCACATCACTTGTTCCGGTAAACTTGCTACCGTCTGCTCCGACAAGTTCAAAAATGGCTCCCTGCAAAGGATTACCCATATCGTCAACCTTATTTACGATAAGTCTGCCGTAAGGAGAAATAACCTTTTTCCACTTAACCGTACCGTTACATCCCATAAACGCATACTGAGGATCTGCGATAACATAACTCTGTTCGGTTTCATCTGTGTTATTTGCAAGGTAAACCGAATACTGTGCTGTTGTTGCAGTTGCGTTGATATTGATTTCACAAGATTCAGGTGCATTCCTTACAGGAATACAAATCTTGAAATCGCCTGCATACTCTTCATCATTAAGATTTAAGTTTGTAACTGCTGCCTTTGTAGGTACTCGCCACAATGTTACTCCGTCCCATTCATAAGTCTGGAGAGGAACATTATCAAGACCTGTGAAAATTGTGCCTTCAGGTGCATCATAAGTCTTTAGGTCGATAAAATAGTCGTTCTTAAAAGTTGATGTTGCCGATGCCGCCACAAGTTCTCTTGTGTAGTATTCAATTCCGTTTATGGTCTCTTTTTTGATTCCATAAGCGCCATCCTGTTCAGCACCCGAAATACCCGATTTATGCTCAATGTTAAGAACATTGCCGGGTTCGTATCTGCCAAGACGGATATGCATACCTGACTCTAAAGGTGCATCCCAAAAACTTGCGTTAAAGAGAATAATCTTTATTGCTTCATAAACTCTAATCTGGGACAGATTACTTGTCGGTTCTTCAAGTATTGCACGACCACTTGTGAAAGCAGTTCCGTGTACGCCTACCTGACCGAGAGTAGCCCATATTGCAATCTGTGTTGCACTTGCATATTCTTCACGGGTAAGGTTTGCAAGAACAGGGCTTTCAGGTGTGTAGAGTCTTATAAAGTCCTCAAGCGAACGTTGCGGATAACCGCCTGCAAACGCACCGATTGTCGGAGGCGTAGCTGTGTACTTTCCGCCAATGGTAAGTTTCTTATTGTTTGGCGGATTCTTAAGACCAAAGTTGATACAGTATGCAGGTCCCTCAATACCCGTATCAGTCTTATAGCTCCAGGCATATCCGTTAAGTTTAACGCCATCTGTTGTACTCATAATGCTGAATTTCTCATTCATTGTAATCGTTACAGTTTTTGCTTTGCCGTCAGAAATCGTTTCTGCATTGGCTGTTACGAACATCGAGAAAATCATTGATACAAGCAGTAGCAATGATATTAACTTTCTACCATAATGTTTTTTTGACATCTTAATTCTCCTCTCATTTAAATAATAAAAAAAGCAGACCTTTATTTTAAAAAGTCTGCTAAGTTAAAATATTAAGTTTACTTCGTTGTACTCATTGGTACTAACAATTCTTTGGCAAATTTTGTTTTAGCTATATTGGGATCAGTTCTCGAATATCTTACAGGGAACAGCGCCTTGTCTGTCCTTGCAACATCATAATAGCTGATGTCGGTTGTGTACCATTTACCATCAACATAAACCTCATTCCATGCGTGGATATCATCCACTACTGAAATACAAGGTATTTCTGCTCTCTGGCAAAGGTAAACAAAAGCATTTG
>JAFWWX010000044.1 GCA_017517985.1 Clostridia bacterium
GTTTCACCACAACTTTCTGCATCCATACGATTACCGGATTGATTTACGCACAAACGAAGTCCACGGCCAACTTCCTGACGTTTTGCAGTTTGGCTATCAGAATGTTTAAGTGTACAAATCTGAAATACATTTGGATTGTCCCAACCTTCACGAAGAGCAGAATGGGAGAAGATAAATCTTGTAGGTTCGCCAAATGACAATAATCTCTCTTTGTTCTTCAAAATAAGGTCGTAAGCAGAAATATCATCAGAAAATTCACTTCCGCGCTTTAACTGACTATCAATGCTTCGTCCGGTCTTTTTATCAATACTGAAATAGCCTTTATGTACAGCAGAAACATCAGAACATTGTTCTTTAAGATATTTCTGATAAGGTGAATCAATAATGCTCGTGAATTGATTTAAAACACTGATGTATTCCTCTTCAAACATCTTGCCATATTCACCTAAAACTTCATCACCGTTTTCATCATACTGACGGTATTTTGCAACTTCGTCAATAAAGAACAGAGATAGAGTTTTTATACCCATATTAAAGAGTTTTTCTTCCTTCTCAAAGTGAGAAAGAATAGTTTCTCTTATCTGTATTCTACGCATATCCTTTTCAGATACATCACCAACGACATCACCTGTGTAGATGACTTCGCCATTGGTAAATGTAACTGCACCACGGAAGGGGTCAATCTCAGATATAGTAAATCCTTTGTATTGTTCCATTTCTTGAGAAATGTAATAAAGGTCATCACCGACACCGAGTATTCTTGTTTCACGGTTAATGGATTTGTTATAGCTGATTTCAATTTCAATCTTTGCCATAGGTGGTTTTTTAGATGAAAGAACTATCTGTTCAAGGAACATATATTTATCAGTTCCACGGAAATTCTTCACTTCAAAACCTTTTACTTCAATCTTTTTAACAAGTCGTTTGTTAAAAGCATCAAGGGCATCAAGCACATAAACAAGGTTATGCCGCTTTGCGTGTGTCGCTGAATAGTTTATGCTAAATAACGGATTGAAGTTTTTAAGTGCTTTTTGCGTTACTTCGCCGCCCATTTTCTGAGGTTCATCAAGAATAATGATGGGACGGTTAGCCTTGATAACATCAATAGGTCTGCGTGATGCAAATTCGTCACGTTTTGAATAAATGATACGAGCTTCTTTGCTTTTACCATCTTCTTTAAGAGAGGATGCAAAGGCCTGTGTGTTGATAATCATAACATTTATTCCGCTACTCTGAGAAAAGTTATCAAGTGCGTTAAGGTTTGAACTATTGTACACAAAGAAACGGGCTTTTTTGCCATAGTGTTCCATAAAGTGTTCAGCCGTAATTTCAAAAGACTTTTTAACACCTTCACGAATAGCGATAGAAGGAACAACAACTATAAATTTGCTCCAACCATATCTTTTGTTAAGTTCAAACATCGTCTTAATATATACATAGGTTTTACCTGTACCTGTTTCCATTTCAATATCAAGACTGCATCTTCCCAAGTCTTTAATAAGAGAAGAAGAGAGTTTAATATTATTCTGCGACTGTAAATCGTGAATATTTTTTAATAATTGTTCGTCTGAAAGCTCAACAACTTCGTTTTTATATCCGGTGTCATCAAGTATATCTAAGTTTTCACCAAATTCGTCCTCAAAGGATAGGGAAAGCTGTGTCTGAGCAGACTTCAATTTGCCTTTATCACGGATATAACTTATTTTATCGTGATAACCTTGTCCGTTAAATACTTTAACAACAGCATCAACAGCTTCGGTTTGGTATTCTTGTATTTTAAAATTAAATTTCATTATAACACCTTCCTTACTGTATCGGGACTAAATGTTGCAAAAATTTGTTCAAAGTTTGTTGCAACACTGTCATTTGCCATTGAACTGTCACGCATAACAAAATAATATGGTTTCTTTTGTGCGATTTCTTTAATAACTTCATCATTGACTTCTTTATCAAAACAAGCGATAAGGAAGTTATCTGCAACATTAAATACTTTTTTACCTGCTATAGTTGTTTCTTCGATTTTACTTGATAGAAGCACTCCTAAATCAAGCATTACTTGGAAGAGTAAATCTTCAGGTGTTCTGTCTTCTTTGATATTATCTTCCATTGTATCAAGGAACGATGGTTCAAATTCAGAAGGGTTATAATATACATCTTTCATATTGGACGTATCACACTTCAATA
>JAFWWX010000183.1 GCA_017517985.1 Clostridia bacterium
GAAGATTTTGCAACTCGTTCTGGTCTGGTAAATAAAAATCTGTTATTTAACAAGAACGAATTGGTAGAGATTTACCGGTGCATCGAAGATACTCTTGGCAATGAATATGAAGTGACTGATAAACAAAGAGAAATGCTGGAAGATATTCAAACACGAATCCAGAATACCGTTAACGGATTTGATAAGTTGCTCAAAGAAGCTATTGATCAGGGTGAAGAAGAAACATTCGAGCAAACGATGTGAGGAGGTGTAATAAAAATGCAAGAATACATGAGCAAGACGGACAGGATACAAGGATACATAAGAGAAGTCCTGGCCGATGAGAAAAAACATTCAACAAAAGAAATAATCGAGTATGTAGATAGCAAACTCAAGGAAAACGGCGAATTTGTTTTCCAAGTCAATTCATATGTAAATGCAGCCATGAGAATACTTATGAAAAATGAAGATTATGCCAAAGTTGCATACGGCATGTATCAAAAAGGTGGTATTCCATATACTCCTTCATCGAAGAGGATAGAATCAGAAAGTGACTTGGAGAAAATAGACGTCAGAAGTGCAATGGTATCAGTTAAGGCATATGCAAAGAAGATTGAAGAACTCTTCGCTCGAAAATCCCCCTTTACGGATATGGACACAAATGAAGAAGCATCATATTGGGCAATCAAGAAGCATTCGTTGGATGTGGCGAAGTCACTTAGAGGAAATGCAGATAAGTTGTTTCAGATGGCAGATTCACAATATCAAAATGAGCGTAACCAGACTATCAGAAAATATTTTGAAGAATGCCTTTCGGATGGCAACCCACACAAAATGAATGACATTAAAGATTATATCTTCTCAAAGATGATGGAGAACAATGAGTATAATGGAGAACGAAGCAGTGCATATATATACCCTGCAATAAGTTCTCTTATTGTAGAAGGAGGACCATACCAAAAGATAGCAAGAGGTGTATATCAGATTTCACAAGAAATACAGCAATCAGATTCGGTATATTCGATGGATGATGTTTCAAAATTACTTGACAGAGGTTGTAACCTTGCTGAAAGAGATATCAAGGCTATAGTGACAACAGAATTGTACAATGCAGGAGAAATTGCAGAACAGATTTCATCTGATATAGAAAGCTGTATTGACAATGTATCATATCTTATTGCTTTTGCCGAGGATTATATGGATCGCAGAGAAGAGCAGGAAGTAGATCAAGGTATGTCAATGTCAGGAATGTAAATTTGAAAGGAGGAAATGAAATGGCTGAAGGCAGAATCTTAGCCGTAAAAATTGACGGTAAATTGTTTGACAAGCTTGATGAGTTTGTCGAGCAGGAAGGAATGACAAAGCAAAAATATGTTTCAGAGCTTATAAGTAAGGACATAAGTCTTCGAATGCAGCAGAAGGCAGTGCAGAATAAGGATCTGGATATAAAACACACTGACGGTCTTAAAACATGGGACAGAGCAGAAGTGATGGATGCAATTGATGATTTCATGCTCCAGAATCGCAGAATTCCGAAACAGACCGAATTTAAAAATGAAAACGGACTTCCGTCATATAATGCCGCAGGCAGAGCATTAGAAATGTCCCCGGCAGAGTATATGAAGGAAAGATTCGATGAGCTTATGATCGGACAGGAAGAAGAGGATCCGGGAATGAGCATGGGTATGTAGGCGATATGTTCTAACAAGAATGTATCGTCTTTTTTATTTCAACTTTATGGAGGTTAAAGAGTTATGATAAGCAACGAAGGAAGGGAGTTTTGCAGAGGGATCGGGCTGTTGGCTGAACATATAATCTGCATGGCAGACTCATTCGAGGAGCCAATTGAGAAGTTCAGAAAGAGCCTGTTTTATTCACCTGAATTTGAGGATAAGTGGAAGATAATTCAGGATAACATTGACACTGCAAACAAAATCAGAGATGAGGTGAAACTCATCAGCATTAACGACTTGGCAGAATTACACGATACTTACGGAATAGCACTTGTAGAGTATGCAGACTTGTTGGCTGATGCTGTGAGAGCAGAACCTTATGACAATAATGAAGTCAAATTCAAGTCTGACGCGATTGTTAGCATATCTGTCGACATCGTTCATCGTGAGATAAGAGATGACGAAACATATAAGAAAATTGCGAAGGGAGAGATAAACGAGAATGCTCAAGTTCAACTTTTATCATAATCGCAAAGATAATTTTTATTCCAACAAAGTCGAGCGAGAAACCACAGGGTTAATCGGATATATCCGAGGAGATTTCGGCTCAGCCGGAAACAGTTTTCACCATAGTTGGTTTGAAAATAAAGGGAAACTTAACAACGAAGTGTTTAAGGATGACCTTAACAAAGTAATGGAATTCTTAAGAGAAAGAATGCTGACCGACAGAATGTATATGCGAAGTGTAGTCTATGGAAATCCCAATGCCAAAATTGATTCCAAAGAAAGCACCTCATACGGAGTATTCGTTGAGACGGATGGATATGAATATGATATTCGTGCTATATGTGATGACGGCAATTACGACTTTTATATTTACTGTTATGATAAGAGGTTTCAGGAACCGCAGTTCCTTAACAGCCGAAGATTTCGTGATGAACACGGTAAATTGAATGAACCTGTTGAGGAAATTGCGAAGAAAACATTACCCGAAGCTCGTAACTATTACATCAATGGTGATAAGTACGAGAACAACGGAAAGATGTACACCTTTAGAGTAACAGAAGAAAACATGTACTTCGAAGGTAAAGACGGTGAAAAACTTTTTGTGGCACCGGAACTGATGGGTACATTTCTGCCGGATGTAGCAACAGAAGGAAACTCATTCGTAAAAGTACCATTAAGTCAAACTCTTTCAAATCTTACACTTGGAGATTTAATACAGAGTGTGAAGCTTTCGTCTGTTCATTTGGTACATGATGAGGCAGAAATTGACCTTGCCACAGTGGAAGACTTATCGGATTCAATGCTTACAAGCGAAGGAAGGAAAGCGTGGTCTGATGTCTTAAATGCAAAAGTAACTGAAATCTATAACGGTTACTATGGAATACAAATTGAGTGCAGTGGTGTTGATGAACAAAGGCTTGCTGATTTTTCGCAGGCTTTAGCAGGAAATTGGTCTGCTGAAGAATGTGACGAATGGTTCGACTACGAGACCACTGAAGGACCAAATATGAGTATGTAGGAGGAAAATTGATGATTAGAAATATTGATATCCTGTACACAATGCAGGATAGAGTTCGTAAATTCAAATTTTATGTAGAGGAATTATCCATTGTTACAGATGTAGAAGAAACGGAGATTTCAACACTTGTTAAAAATGGCGATGATTTAATGATTGGTCTTTTGAATTCAATCAATGATGTTGATAAGTTCCTTGATTCACTTACAGAAGACATAAAGGATACAATGCTTTCCGCAGGATTTGACAGCGATGATTTCAAGGTTTGGAATGCAGCGTTGATACTTAATCCCCTCAATATAGAAGGCTTACTTGAGACCTTTGAGGGTGCAATGGATACCCTTGAATTATATCTCATCGAGACTATCAAGGGTTATAGAATCCTTACACAGCTTGCGTATGATATGAACCCTCGTTTGCCCGGTTTGAATAAGCAAGCTGAGAAAAACTGATGGCGACTAAATTTATGTCCGGGACAGAATTGTTTATGTATGAATGTATGATGCAACAGACTCCGAATATGGCACGGTGTGAAAGAGAAGAAAAGAGATTCAAGTCTCAATACATCGGTCTGCTTAGAGACTTTATGCGA
>JAFWWX010000184.1 GCA_017517985.1 Clostridia bacterium
GGTGTTGGTAAAACAGCATGCTTTTTGTATCCGAATCTTGAATATGCTTGTGCATCAGGGATGAGTTTCTTGTCAACAGACACAAAGGGTGACCTCGCAAGAAACTATGGAGATGTGTGTAAGCAGTATGGATACAATGTTGCCGTAATTGACTTGCGTAATCCTGTGCAAAGCGATACATTCAATATGCTGTCAATGGTAAATAAATATATGGATGCATATCAAAAGAGCAAGGAACTTTCTGACAAAGCAAAAGCCGAAAAATATGCAAAGATTACTGCAAAAACAATTATCTATTCGGGTGAGGGCGATACGGCGAGTTACGGACAAAACGCTTTCTTCTATGATGCTGCCGAAGGTCTTTTGACTTCGGTAATACTTCTTGTGGCAGAATATTGTAAACCTGAAGAACGACATATAATCTCCGTATTTAAAATGATTCAGGACTTACTTGCTCCGAGCAGTTCAGACTCAAAAAGCAGTAAGAAGATGACTCAGTTTCAGGTCTTAATGACAAAGCTTCC
Organism: Clostridia bacterium; assembly: GCA_017517985.1. The sequence goes on from JAFWWX010000184.1 coordinate 525, forward strand.
TGATACACATAAAGCAAAATGGTTTGCAGGTGCAGCTCTTAATACTTCTGAACAGGCGATGCAGTCAGTTTTGTCAACTGCACTGTCAAGACTTAATGCGTTCCTGGATTCAGAAATGGAGCAAATTTTGTGTTTCGATACGGCGATTGATGCGGAGAAATTCTGTAATACAAAGTCTGCATTATTCCTTATCATGCCGGAAGAAGATAATACAAAATACTTCCTGATTTCACTTATCGTACAACAGTTATATCGAGAGATGCTTGCCATAGCTGATGAATCAAACGGTAAGCTTAAGAACAGAGTTATGTTTTATCTCGATGAGATTGGTACAATTCCGAAAATTGATTCTGCTGAGATGATGTTCTCAGCAGGCCGTTCCCGTAGAATCAGTATTATCGCTATTATTCAGTCAAAGGCACAGCTTGAGAAAAACTATGGAAAAGAAGGTGCCGAAATTATTTGGGATAACTGTCAGCTCACGGTGTTTGGTGGATTTGCTCCAAACTCTGAAACCGCAGAAGTAATGAGTAAGAACCTTGGTGAGCAAACAATCTTGTCAGGTTCTGTTACACAATCCAAAGGTGATGGCTCCCGAAGCTTGCAGATGATGTCCAGGCCGCTAATGACAGTTGATGAACTCAAAACACTTCCTCGATTTCATTTTATAATCACAAAAACAGGATGTCATCCGATGAGAACAAAACTCGATTTGTTCTTTAATTGGGGAATTGAACTTAAGACTGAATATGAGGTTCCGAAGAAAGCTGTAAGAGAAGTTTTCTATGCCGGGAAAGATGGTCTTATGCGAGAAATTGAGAACAGAGAAGGCAGAAAAGATATATCGGAAACAGTGACGACTTCTGAAAAAAGTGCTTCAGGTGGTCAAAATATGACACCTGTCTATCAGGAAATTGTTGAATCGGAAGAGGATGTCATTATAGAAGAAGTAGAAGAAATAGAAGAAAAAAAGGAGGATTACGAGATAGATGCCATTATCAAACAACACAAAGCAAGACCGAGTTAAAGAGTTATATTTGGCTGATCTACCTCCGAGAGCTTGTTCAGTATATTATTATTTGTTTCATAAATGCTATAACAAGGACTCGTGCTTTCCTGCCATATCGACTATATGCAGAGAAACAAAGCTATCAAGAAGCACTGTAAAAAGGGCGATAGGCGATTTGGAAAGAGCAGGTTTTATTGATAAGGAAAGGCGATATCGTCAAGACGGTTCAAATAGCAGTAACCTGTATATTTTGGGTGAGTAAAAACCAAAAATTTTGAAAACGCAACCCGTCTGTCCTTTTCGTGAACCGAGGTAGGTTCATCATGAGCCAATAAGAAGACTAAAATTAATTAGGGGATATTGCAAAAGAAATATTATAAAAAATTTAAGGATGTGATAAATATGAGAAAAACTATAAGCTACTTGTATAAATTAGCTTTTACTGATCTATGTACAGGATTAAAAAACAGAAATGCATACGAAGAAAAACTGTCCCGGTTAAGAGATGGAAAAGACACTTTGAGAAATCTTCGCATAGTATTTATAGACATTGATAATCTGAAGTACATAAACGATAACTATGGTCATTACGCAGGAGATGAAGCAATAAAAACCGTTGCCAAGTGTATTATAAAATCGTTTGATAAGAAGGACTTTTGTGCCAGATACGGCGGTGATGAATTTGTTTGTATGGTGTACTCCGGTGTAAGAGACAGGATAGCTGAATTTCATAGGTTGTTAGGACAAGAAAAATACTCTGTTGATTTTCCGTTAGAGGTTTCTATCGGAACAGTGGAGCGGGATTTCATACGAGATGATGGGATTGACGATATGATGAAAAGATGTAATGAGATCATGCGTGAACAGAAAAAGGAAAAGAAGTGTGATAAGAAAGCATAGGTCATGTAAAAGCCTATGCTTTTTTATTCCAATAACCCAAAATAAAATTTAATTTATTTATATCTATAAATCATCAATTTATTTGTTGTGTCCACAGCATATCAAATGCAGTGGACACTTATTTATTTAAAAATTTAGGAGGAATGAAAAAATGAAAATTGATGCAATCTTTTATCAGGATAAGCTAGAAATTATTGTTGAAGGCACAAAGCTTGAATACCATGTTGGCGAATTAAGTTGTAGAGTCGCCGCAGGACGAATTACAGAATATAAAGAATGGTTTCCTAATCTCAATTGGGAACTGTTGATTGATATAACGAAAATACGTCTTAATTCGTTGATCAAGTGTAAATTAATTGAGACAGAAGATGAACTTTTGAAATTGTGTATAGATGGGAAACTTGAGTTTATATCGGGATTATATGGTGAGCCGTTTATGGTATGGAAAGGGATTATGTATGACGGCAAGAAGGCTTATATGGTCGACAGATATAAAAACATAACTAATATGAGTTCATTGCTGGTGCTTGATATGATTTATGCGATGGACAGAAATGCGAAATTCAAGGAATGTACAAACTGTGGTAATGTCTTTATTGCAAAGATAGAGGGAACTATGTACTGCAATGGAACTGACGGAGGAGAAGGATGCAAAAGGGATGCAAAAAAAATACACATGAATAAAATTAAGTCTGATCCTGTGTTTGTCGAGTATGAGAAGTTATATCAAGCTATATTTCATCAGAAGGTAAGACAGAAGGATGAAAAGAAAAAAAGAGAGATAGAAGAAATACTTAAAAAGATGCGAAAATTACGCACCGAATACAAGAATGGAAAAGCAAGCAAACAAGCTCTTATAATCGAATTTGTTCGCATTAGAAATACATATTGTGTGCGTAAAGTAGATGAAGAAATAATTATAAAAAATGTAATGGAAGGAGCAAATGAAAATGATGAGATTATTTAATAATAAAAATAAA
>JAFWWX010000185.1 GCA_017517985.1 Clostridia bacterium
TATGAAACCTATTATAGCACCTAAATTAACAAGAGTGTTTAATTCTTTATTTATAATTTTTAAAACTAGTTCTTCAATTTTGGATGCTTCCATAGTATTTATTCTCAACAAAGGTCATACTTGCTCCGTGCCAGAGTCCTGTAAGCGCCCATACTGTGAGGATGTTAAATATCCAGCGTAAAAACGGAACCCTGTTTCCTCCCATAGGGATATAAACATAGTCTCTGAACCAGGTGCCGAGAGACATATGCCACCTTCTCCAGAATTCTGTTGCGCTCTTTGAAATGTAAGGGTAGTTAAAGTTTTCTACAAACTCAAAGCCAAATATCTTTCCAAGACCTATTGCCATATCTGAGTATCCTGAAAAGTCAAAGTAAACGTGAAGGGCGTAGGCAATTGCGTACATCCAGGCAAAAAGGACAGTGTTTTCCGATGTTTCCTTAAATGCCGAGCAAAGCTCACCAAGCTGATTTGCAAGAAGTACCTTCTTTGAAAGACCAATAATAAATCTCTGAAGACCGAGATACACCTTTTCAAAGCTGTGGGTTCTATTTGGCAGCTGTCTTGCGATATCCTTATATCTTACAATGGGACCTGCTATCAGCTGAGGGAACATTGTGATATAAGCTGCGAAATTAATGAAATTTTTCTGTGCAGGAACATCTCCTCTGTATACATCAACACAGTAGCTGAGTATCTGGAATGTATAAAAAGAAATACCAATCGGAAGTGCAATTCCCGGAAGGGTAAGACTTGTGCCGAATATTGTGTTTATTCCGCCAATGGTAAAGTCTGCGTATTTGAATATGCCAAGTGCCAGAAGATTTATCCCCACGGCAAAAAACAGTAGCACCTTTGCTGTTGTTGACTTTGGCTTGCATCTTTCAATAAACAGCGAGAATATAAAGCCTATAAGGGTTGAAGCAAGCATTAGTATTACATATTTGGGCTCACCCCAGGCATAAAAGACAAGGCTCGCAAGAAGAAGTACAAGATTTGCAAGTCCGATACCTTTTCTTGCAATATAATATGCAAAAATAACTATCGGCAAAAAATAGTACATAAACGGAATACTTGAGAATACCATAATTTTTTCCTTTCAAATTTTATTATTGTCCTTTTGAAAATGTATCGGTTGTCAATTCCGATGCACTTTCAAAAAAAGGCAAGCATCCGAACTTTATAAATTCAAATGCTTGCCGGGAAAATTATGCTTTAAGCTGCTGTGACGCTGATAAATGCGTCTATTGCATCCTGTGCTGTGTAGTCAGCTGCATATTCTGTATCTATCATACAGAAGCATACAAGATCGCCGACAACGGCTGTTTTTATATCGTCAGCTTCAACGCAGATCCACTTTCTGGGGTTGATGCCGGCTTTCATTTCCTTTGCAACTTCATTTGCGTCAACACCGGGAGCAACTCTTGCAACTACAAGGGAGTATGCCTGTGCACCTATCATAGCTTCGGAAGCTACAGCTTCAACGAACTTTGAAGGATCGTTTGTTCCAAGGTATGTGTTATATGAAAATTCATCTGTCATATCAACCGGAATTGAGCCAAGCATAAACTGAGGAGCTTTGATTGCATACATATCGTTGATGATGCTCTCAAGAACATTTGCGCCTACAACTACTTCTTCCATATCGACATCTGTAAAGTCTTCTTCAAATTCAGGTTCTTCGTAGCCGGGGATGTTGGGTGTTGCGCCTTCCTCATACTTTGCCTTGCCCTTCATTATAGCTGTAAATGCGTCAATTACATCCTGTGCTGTAAGTGCATCCTTATATTCTGTATCAATCATACAGAAGCAGATAAGGTCGCCGTAGGTTGTTACCTTAACGTCGTCTGCGGTAACGCAAACCCATTTGCTGTTATCAATGCCCGCCTTCATTTCCTTTGCAACATCAGCAGCGTTGTAGCCCTTTGCTACTCTTGCAACAACAAGAGAGTAAGCCTGTGCACCTATCATAGATTCGGAAACTACAGCTTCGGAAATCTTTGCAGGGTCTTTGATTCCAAGATATGTATTATAGGAAAATTCGTCTGTCATATCAACCGGAATTGAGCCGAACATAAACAGAGGTGCTTTCTGTGCGTAAATGCTGTCGATAATTCCCTGAAGTGTGTATTTGCCTGTGTTGGATGAGGGAGCTTCAGGCTTTGCTTCGGGTTCTTTTGCTTCTTCCTTGTTTACGGCATTTTCAGCATCTCCCGAAAGGTCGGGAGTGCCTTCTTCTGTATTTGTTTCATCGTCGATAACGCCGTCTGTTACATCAGCATCGGGAATCGCATCCTCGGATACATCAGTGTCTTCGGAAAGGTCAATATAATCTGCCTTGCCGGTAACTACATTGTTGAATGCATCCATAGCATCCTGAGCTGTGAAAGCATCCTTATATTCTGTATCTATCATGCAGAAGCAGATAAGGTCGCCGTAGGTTGTTACCTTAACATCGTCTGCTGTAACGCAAACCCACTTGCTGTTGTTGATGCCGTTCTTCATTTCTTCGGCAATCTTTGCTGCATCCTCGCCGTCTGCCACTCTTGCAACAACGAGAGAGTATGCCTGCGCACCTATCATAGATTCGGAAACTGCAGCTTCCTTAATCTTTGAAATATCCTCGATTCCGAGATATGTCATATAGGAATCCTTGTCCTGCATATCAACCGGAATTGAGCCGTACATAAACTGGGGAGCCTTCTGAGCGTAGATGCTGTCGATAATTCCCTGTACTGTGAAAGCAGATGTGTCAATTCCCTCGGCAGTACCGAGTGTTTCATCTTCTTTCTTGTTTTCATCCTTGTTTGTGTCTGTGACAGTTGAGGAGGGCTTTTCTGAGTCTTCATTCTTTTTCTTCTGACCGCAGGAGGTTACAACCCCTGCAGCGAGCATAAGGGAAAGTAAGATTGCAAGTGTCTTTTTCATTTTTTTCTTTACCTTTCAAAATATTATTTTTTATAATTTAAAAATCCGAACCAAGCGGTCCGAATGGTTTGACGAAAAAAGATTTATAAAAGTTCCCGTTTTCAATAAAAAAATTCGAAAAATTTTTAAAAGATAAAAATGTAAAATATGGAATATTTTGTGCTTGTTTATGAAAAAATACTACAATATATTGATTTTCTGTTTTTGAGTTTGTTGCATTAAAAGACAGTTTTCGTCAAAATATCCAAAAATGTTACTATGAGACTTTTTTGAAAAAAACGAAAAAATATATGTCGCAATTTTGCAAATTCAACAACCACTTGATTTTCAAAATAAGAAATTCCGATATTTCTCAAAATGTATAAATTGTAAAAAAATCAAAATCTCTGTTATGCACAAACTTTCATAAATATAGTGTTTTGTGCTTGACAAACACACAATATATGGTATAATATAACTGCGGCTGAATTCTTTATGCCGCTTTTGTATTGTAATTTCGATCCGGAACGGATATGAACTTATATATATTATATATCAAAAATGAGGGAGAGTCAATATGAAAATTATTAAGAGAAGTGGCAAAGAAGTAATTTTTGACATTTCAAAAATTATTGTCGCAATACAAAAAGCAAATAAGGAAGTTTCCGAAGCAGAAAGACTTACAGAAGAA
>JAFWWX010000186.1 GCA_017517985.1 Clostridia bacterium
ACCTTGTGAATCTCATGGAGAAACAAAGGAAAACTATGTGTGGTATTTGCCTGTTGTTGGCAATGGTAGAAATGCTCTTTATAATACAATGCAGACATTGTGGCATAACTACAAAGATAAAACGAGAGATATTACCGATGCAGATAAATTAAGTATTCCGACAAACAATATTCTGCCGATTGATGATGCAAGCGATTGGGCAAAACCTGAAATTCAAAAAGCGGCGGCTTGTAATTTATTACCTTATGAATTAACAGACAAATATCAAAGTAATATAACAAGAAAAGAATTTTGTAATTTAATATATCGCTTAGTAGCAACGGAATTTTCTCCTGACAGCGATTCAAGAATGGGACAATGGTTTGCGATTGAAAGTGTGGTTTATGAAAGACAGCTAACAGATAAGGTTAATTCTGTGTCCTTTTCAGATTGCGAAGACTACAAAATTAAGTTTTTGTCAGGAGCAGACATAATCTATGGTATGGGCGACGGAACATTTGCTCCCGATGAATCTATTACCCGTGAACAAGCAGCAACCATTCTTTACAGGACGGCTGAATTTTTAGGGAACAAAACAATTCCAACTGCTACAAAAATCTCATATACAGACGAAAACGAGATTTCTGATTGGGCAAAATCCTCTGTTTCTTGCATGAATGCTATGGGGATAATGAACGGTGTATCTAAAAAAGAATTTGCACCTAAACAAACATATACAGTCGAACAGGCTATCGCCACTATGTTAAGATTGTACGAATGTAATTAAGGAGGGGCACAAAATGAAAAAGTTATTATCCATACTTTTCTTTATAACAAGTATTCTGATTATATCAACAAGTGCATTTGCGGCTAACGGAGATGTTGCTGGTCATATTTATTCTACCGACATTGTTGCTTATATTGATGGAATGGCAATACCTTCTTATAACATTGGCGGAAAAACGGTTGTTATAGCAGAGGAATTGGTTAATTACGGTTTCAATGTTATATGGAACGAGGAAACAAGAAGATTAAATTTATACATAATGGAACGTCCAATAAATGCACCGGAATATATACCCAATAAATCAAATAAACCTGGTCAAATAGTAGGCAAGATATACGAAACGGATATTATGGCAATCGTGAATGGAATGTGGGTGGAAAGCTATAATATTGGTGGTCGTACAGCTTTAGTTATTGAAGATATGGGAACGGAAAATGATGAGCAAAAAAGGCGTAGCAAAGATAATAATCCTCATAGAGCAATAGGGTATTCTCCCGGATTGATGAAATATGTGTGGGATGCAGAAAATAGAACAATATCCCTACATTGTTTAAGACCTAACGCTGAAGTTTCCATTGATTATGGAAATGTTGTTATTGAAAAAATACAAAGTGCAACATATTCGATAGGCGCATATTCTTTTTGTGATGAAAATGAGAATTTAATACGGTGGTGGGTAAGTTTTATTGATTACAACGATGAAATATATTTGCGAATTAAAGATTTTCTTGCAATGTGGGACGAGGAAAGCAAGCCTATTTTTGAAAAACTTGAATTTACATTAAATGATAATGGTATGTCCATTTTTGTCCCTGATGAAAATGTTTTTGATTTGGTGTACGATAATACTTCTACTACCCATAGCGGCAGTAATGAGTTGCTTATGGTTAAAGGTGATTTGAACATAAATAACAAAATTTCTAAAACAGAAACAGCGGATATGATTTTATATAATGGAGAAATATATCTTGGCCTTAATGCACTAAATTCTGCCTTTGAAAGAGAAGTTTTATCGTATAAATATGAACTTCCCGAGCAGTGCACTGAACTAATTGATTATGTAAGATACTCAAAGGTTGTCGTTTATATTAACGATAATCACATAAATTCCTTTAATACACTTGACGGTATGTGTTATATATCTGCAAAAGACCTGATAGAACACGGTTTTGAAGTAAACATAGATGAATATAACTGTGAAATTAAGTCGCCGAAAAAGGCAGTCGCTTTGGAACAAGCTGAATATCCCGAAACATATTGCTCTGGCACACCAAATCCCAAAATCACATTATATGAAATTTATAATGGTGCTTATGATGTAACCATTGACGAAAAAGAAATATCCGACGTTTATATTGACAATAGATTGATTTTTCGCTCTCCCTGTATTTCAGCACAAGATTTAGCAAGAATTGGCGGCTACAAAATAGATACATCAGATCCTTTTAAAGTAAAACTTTATACAGAATGAGGAGGTTGACAAAATGAAAAAGTTATTATCCATACTTTTGTTTATAATAAGTATTCTGATTATATCAACAAATGCATTTGCTGCAAACGGCGATGTTGTTGGGTACATATATTCAACAGATATTCGTGCATATATAAATGGTGTTGAAGTTGAGTCTTATAATATAGGCGGTAAAACTGCAGTAGTTATTGAAGATATATTAAGAGAAGACTCTCATCAATATATTTACGATGATTCAACTCGCACATTAAAGTTCTTTTCATTAAGTCCAAATTATCTTATTGAAGGAACATCAGAAAGCAAAACTACACCTGGCAAGATTGTAGGAAAAATATATGAAACAGACATTAAAACTTCGATTTATGATGTGGTTATTCCTACATATAACATAGGCGGGAAAACCGCTGTTGCAATAGAGGACTTGGGCTATGATAATGCATTTTCGCCCATTGGAGGAAAATTCAATTGGAATGAAAAAGAGCGTACAATAAGTCTGGAATTTTTGTATCAGAACTCAGGATTCAGTATTTCGAGAGATAAAAGTATACATATATCTGCAAATGAGGATATGACTGAGGCTGAAGCGACTTTTAATGAGGTGTTACATTGTGGCGGAGGACAGGAGCATTTTACATTTCCTGAATATGTGACAGATGATATAGATATTGAAATCGTAATGCCGATAAAAGCAAATGATGAAATAATAGGGTATTACTTCAGAAGACCATCAAAGGATTATAAATTTACAGCTTTTACATACTATTATCCTGAAAAAGTCAAAGAAGCAGAGAAAACTTTCGTACCATATAAGAACAAAACAAGAGAAGTGGTTATTGGGCATTTTGTAAGTAATCATTCTGTAGGAGAACCAAGAGAACGATTTGACACAGACGATTATTCCTTCGTCTATATATCGGTAGCAGGAACCTCATGGACATCATATAATCTTCTACAGGTTTTTAATGACGGAACTTATATTGATTACAGAGATGAAATTCATATGCAAAATCGTTCACCGCATAATTTAGTAATTGATAAAGAAAATGAAAAGGTTACATTTAAACATGTAGACCGATACAATTCCGAATGGTTTGCAAATTACGAAATTGACCTGAAAAATGGTAAAATTAAATCTTATAACGATCTTGAAACAGACATTGGAATAGGTACAGCAGATGGTCAGCTATCTGAATCTGAACAAACTGAATCACGAAACGGACAGTATGAGTACAAGCTTATTTCGGGAGAAAAGGAAAAGATAGTAAAAGGCTTTTTTGCACATGAGTATTATTATGCAGATATGCTTCCGCTTGCAGAAACTTTTAATTTTTTGAATATCAAGTATTCATTTGAAGATGATGTTTTGACTATTGATACAAGTGATGCAAGGTCATTTGGCATTGAAAAGACAGAAAACAAGATTGATGTTTTGGGAGAAAATTCGATTGACTATCTGCATATTGATAAAGTCTTGTTGAATGGTGAACAAACACAAATAACATATCCATACATAAGCGGACATTTTGACAATACAAATTATGGTAGAGCCGAAGCAAAACCTTATGTGTGTAACGGCAAAGTGTACATAAATGCGAGCTTTATATCTTGGTTATATGACAAGGAGAATAAAATATGAAAAAAATATTATCTATTATCTTATCAATCATAATGCTCCTTTCAATGGGGACAGTAGCTTTTGCAGATGGTGTTAACGGACCGATGCAAAAGGCTAAGTTAAAAGTAGGAATATCTGCAGATTTCCCTCCATTTGAATACTATAATGAAAATGAAGAACTGTACGGATTTGATGTTGACCTTATGAATTACATAGGTGAAAGAATTGGATTTGACATTGAATTTGTCAATATGTCATTTGATCAACTATTTTCTGCAGTTATGGGTGGCGAGGTTGCTTGTGCTATATCAGCAATCTCAATCACAGAAGAAAGAAATAATGTCATTGATTACACTATCCCATATTTAAGTGCAAAGGTAACACATATTGACGACGAAACATCTGATACAAGCATTGAACAATACGCCATAGTTTTCCCAAACAATTCAGCAGAAAAAGGCAAACTTACGGAGG
>JAFWWX010000187.1 GCA_017517985.1 Clostridia bacterium
AAAGAACATTATTTCTATGATGAGTGCCGAAGAAGTATACAATGGTGTTGTGGAATGGGCAAAGGAAAACGATGCTGATTTTGCAAAGGTACTCACGGATAATGGAGAATATGCAAAGGCATATCTGGCAATCGGCAGAGGAGGAAAGAAGCCCAGAAAGGACTTTGCCTGCTGGTCTGAAGTTAAATCCTTTGTCTCTTATTATTACGATGATATGTTTGAAATCCAGGATGCATATCCGGAAAATGTACCGGATGAGGAAAGAAAGACTATTCTCTCCGAATACATTGGTATGTACGATCCGGCAGATGATAACAACAGCTGGTTTGAAAAGGTTAAGACACTTTCGGAAAAGTACGGATATACCTCGGATATGAAGGCGTATAAGGCAGACCCCGGTGCTTTCAAGGGAAGCATTACTGATGTCAGCAACATCATAAGAGTTGCCATTACCGGAAGACTCAACTCTCCCGACCTTTGCACGGTTATGAATGTTATGGGAATTAACAGAGTTAGAGCAAGACTTGAAATGGCTGCAAAATAAGATAAAGAATCAAAATTATATATAAAGAGGGAAAAACAATGTCAGAAGAAATACTTTCCACATCAAACTTTATACACGATGAAATTGAAGAGGATATCGCAAGCGGTATCTGCAAAAAGGTTCATACAAGATTCCCGCCGGAACCTAACGGTTATCTTCATATAGGCTCTGCAAAGGCTATATGGATAAACTCCATGACAGCAAAGAAATACGACGGTCTTTTTAATCTTCGTTTTGACGATACAAATCCTGCAAAAGAAGATAACGAATTTGTTGAATCAATAAGAGAAGACCTTCACTGGCTGGGTGCAGACCCCACCGGTGGTATCTTCTATGGTTCTGACTACTTTGACAAGTGCTACGAGTATGCCGTAAAACTTATAAAGGATGGCAAGGCGTATGTTTGCGACCTTTCTCCCGAACAGATGCGTGAATACAGAGGTACACTTACAGAGCCCGGAAAGGATAGTCCCTATAGAAACAGATCCGTTGAGGAAAACCTTGACCTTTTTGAAAGAATGAAAAACGGAGAATTTGAGGACGGAGCAAGAACCCTCAGAGCAAAGATTGACATGGCGTCACCCAATATCAATATGCGTGACCCTGCAATCTACAGAATAGTACATGTTAGTCATCACAGACAGGGTGATAAGTGGTGCATTTATCCCCTTTATGACTTTGCTCATCCTATCCAGGATGCAATGGAGGGTATCACACACTCCCTTTGTTCGATTGAATTCAGAAACCACAGACCGCTTTATGACTGGGTAATTGAAAATATAGGAATTGATAACAAGCCGAATCCCAAGCAGAGAGAATTTGCGAGAATGAACGTGACATATACAGTTATGTCAAAGCGTTATCTCAGAGCTCTTGTTGAGGAAAACCTTGTTGACGGCTGGGACGATCCGAGAATGCCCACACTTTGTGGGCTCAGAAGAAGAGGGTATACCCCTGAAGCTATTTTTGAATTTGTAAAGCGTTCCGGAATCTCAACAGCACTCTCTCTTTGCGATATAGGACTTCTCGAACACTGTATCAGAGAGGAACTAAATCAGACTGCAATAAGAAGAATGGCAGTACTTGATCCCTTAAAGCTTGAAATTACAAACTTTGGTGATGAAACAGAGTACTTTGATGTTGCAAACAATCCGCAGAATCCGGAAGCAGGAACCCGTAAGGTTGCTTTCACAAAGGAAGTATACATTGAAAGAGGTGACTTCTCGGACAATCCTCCACCCAAGTTCCAGAGACTAAAGCCCGGCGGAGAGGTAAGACTTGCAGGTGCATATATAGTTAAGTGTGAAGAGGTTATTTATGGTGCAGACGGCGAAGTTGAAAAGGTACTTTGCACAGCAGATCTTGAAACAAAGAACAATATGCCGGCAGACGGAAGAAAGGTAAGAGGAACAATCCACTGGGTAAGCTGTAAACATAATGTTGAAGCTGATATAAACCTTTACGAGCATCTCTTTACAATAGAAGATACAGGTGCAATTCCGGAGGACAAGTCATTCAGAGACTATCTCAACCCCGAAAGCCATAAAAAGGTTGTAGGTGCAAAGCTTGAGGAAGCTATGAAGGACGCAAAGCTCGGCGATAAATTCCAGTTTGTAAGAACAGGATATTTTTGCCTAGATTCAAAGCACCCGGGAGAATTTAACAGAATTGAAACTCTCAAGGACAGTTACGGCAAAAATCTTCAAAAATAATATTTATACCGCCCGACAGGAAATAGCTTCTGTGGGGCGGTAAATTTTGTTGTAAAGATTGTGATTGACCAACATAACAACAGGTGTGTTACGCTTGATTTTGTCATCTGTAGAGTAGTCTGTATTATTGCCCGAAAACAAATCTTATCGCTTCACAGACCTTACAACTGATTAAAGACAGTAAATACCAAAGAGCCGTAAAGGGCAGGCATATTTGTCCGAGAAAATTTGCAGGAATATTGGAATAATCCCAAACATCAAGTTTTAGCCACATATTTAAAACAAGCCCAAATATAAATTCCAGACTACTTATCATAAGGGCGTAAAGAAGACACCTTGAAAATATATTTATGTGTGATAGTTTTCCTTCAAGAAAGAATATCACGGAAAAGCATATGCCGCCAAGCAGCAGCATACTTGGATGTGTGTATCCACGCCACAGTATTTCAAGAAAACCATAGACAAATGCACCAAACAGAAATACTAAGAGAATGTGTCCTGTTTCAGTAATGTACCGTATAATAATCGCCTCCCGGCATAGTTTTGTCATATTGCCGGGATTTATGCATATGTTATTGTTTTTTCCAAGATTGACATTGTTTATATTTTGTGGTAAAATACTACAAAAAAAGTAATTGGAGTACGCTATGACATCGAAAAGAAGAAGTGAAATTTCGCTTTTGAATGTTCTATTTTGTTTTCTGGTAATTTTTATACATATTATATCCTATGCCGTGTCGGCTTTTCCTATAGGGACTATACAATATACAGCCGTAATGATACCATGGAGACTTTCCTCCTTTGTTGTTCAGGGATTTATTCTGTTGTCGGGAGTTAAGCTTTTTCTGACAGGAAAGGATAGTGTTTCCTTTGGAAAATATATAAAAGCAAGACTTAAAGGTGTAATACTGCCATATGTTTTGTGCTATATTGTTTATTATGCTTTTTATGTGGTAGTGTATAATTATCCGATTTTTGATATAGGTTTTATTTTTAAACATTTTGTTTTCGGAAGCCTTGTCTGCCACTTTTATTTTATCCCTTTGCTTTTTCAGTTTGATATTCTTTTTCCCATTTGGAAAAGAATAGTAAATAAATATTCCGGAATAATTGTTATTCCTGCTGCTCTTGTTCTGACAACACTTTTTGAAACCTATTTTCCCACAATGTTAAATATTGCATTTCCGAATCTGAATTTTGCTTATAATGACAGAATATTTACGACATACCTTGCATTCTGGCTTATAGGCTGTTATATCGGAAAGAATTATGACTACATTATTTCTTGTTTCAAAAAGAA
>JAFWWX010000188.1 GCA_017517985.1 Clostridia bacterium
ATATTTTTGCTGGTAATCTACACCGAGACCGTTAACAAGTCCGCTTCCGAATCCTGACGGCCAGCCGTTTTCATCATACGCCCAGGCACCCATACCTCTTTTTTCAGCTTCAGAAACGGATGCTTCAACATTTGAAAACCATTCTTCGCCCATATATTCAGTCTGAAGTCCGCCTCTCGCATGCATAAAAAATCCACCAAGACCTGCTTCATCCATTAATTTAATCTGATTTCTGGTTTCGTCACATTCCAGTTTTTCGTTCCAGCTCCAGAACGGAATAGGTCTGTACTTTTTAGGGACATTTTTAAAATCCATACCGATTACCTCCTAATTTATAAAAATAAAGTACAATGATTTCATCGTAGATGCATTTATTATATCATACTCTTTAATAAATTTCAAGCATAAAAACTACTATTTTAAAACAAAAACTCCCACTGTCACACAGGTGAACAGTGGGAGTTAATTATCTTGCGAAAACTTCTATCCCTTTAAGTATTTTTTCTACTGCAGTTGAATCAATTTTTCTTGGGTTTGTGGCTGTGCAGGCATCATTAACTGCACTCTTAATAATGTGGGATTTATATTTTTCGTATTCAGACCTTGTAACTCCCGCATCTGCAAGGGTCTGAGGAATTCCAAGCATCTTTGACATTCTTTTTATCTCATTAACAAGATTCTGTGCTCCCTGTTTATCAGAAAAGCAAGGAAGTCCTATAAATCTTGCAATTTTTGCCATTTTAGTACAAGCAATAGAAGTTTTTCCATAAACTGCACCCTCAAGCTCTGCGTTATACTTCATAACGTGATACAGCATCATTGCGTTTGCTCTGCCGTGAGGAATATGAAAAACAGCACCAAGTGCATGAGCTATACCATGATTTACACCAAGACTTGCATCATTAAATGCCATTCCCGCAAGACAGGATGCAGTGTGCATTTTTTCTCTTGCCTCAAGATTATTTCCATCTTTGCAGGCTATCGGTAAATATTCAAATGAGAGTTCAAGTGCTTTTTCAGCAAAAGCATCAGTAAAATCATTTGCTCCGGTGGAGATATATGCTTCAAGTGCATGTGTAATAACATCAAAGCCGGTATCTGCGGTAATATTAGCAGGAACGCTCTTTACAAGCTCACTTGAAAGTACTGCAATATCCGGAAGAAGCTTATCAGAAACGAGAGGATATTTAACGCCCGCTTCTCTATCTGTAATAACAGCAAATTTTGTAACCTCGCTTCCTGTTCCGCTTGTTGTTGGAACAGCAATAAGAGGAATTCTTTTTCCGGTCTTCTTCCCGTACATAAGAATTGTAGATTTGGCAGCGTCTATTGACGAGCCTCCTCCAAGTGCAACTACAACATCTGTATTTTTTTCAAGCAAAAATTCCAGCGCCTTTACAATAAGTTCAATCGGAGGATCCGGAATTGTTTCAGAGAAAACAGAGATATTCTTACAACCTGTCATTAGGTTCTTTATTGACTCTGCGTTTCCGGATTTTACCATAAATGCATCGGTAAAGATTACTGCATTTTCATAATTTAAGCAGGAAAGTGATGAAAGAGAATCTTCGCCGAAGTATACTTTTGTTTTTACCTCAAAAATATTCATTTTAATATACCGTCATCAATAATATAGTTTAATTCCTTTACTTTCAAAGAAGTTTTTCCACTTCTCATCAGGTTCAATATCTGTTACAACAATGTCCACTCCATCAATAATTCCAAGTTTTACAAAGGATATTTTATCAAATTTCGTATGGTCAACAGCAAGAATAACAGTCTTTGCAGAGCCAAGAAATTTCTTTTTAAGCTGAGCAAAGGGTTCTCTTGTATCTGTTATCCCCTTTTCAATATCAATTCCTTTGCAAGAAAGTATTGCATAGTCAACATGATATTTACCAACTATTTCTTCGGCAGCACTTCCATAAAATGACATGGACTCACTTCTGTACTGACCGCCGGTTGAAATTACATTCCAGTCATTACCTGAAGGCAGGTCAAGAAGAATTTCAACGGAATTAGTTATAATAGTCAGATTTGTTTTTGAAAAAATACTCTTTACTGCAAAAATCGCTGTGGTACTTGAATCAAGTAGCAGGCTATCTCCGTCTTCAATCAGAGAACCGATTATTTCAGCAATATACTTTTTTCCTTCAACATTAGTCTGCTTTCTTATAAGATACGGAACATCGCTTGCTGTGTTGTCCATTCTGACAGCTCCGCCATATGTTTTTTTTGCATATCCGTCGCTTTCAAGTTTTTCAAGGTCACGGCGTATTGTTTCCTCTGTAACTTCATACTTCTCCGCAAGCTCTGATACTATAACTTTTCCATCAAGCATCAGCTTCTGAAGTATCTCGTTACGTCTTTCTATCGGTAACATATCAGAGAATGGATGCCCAGAGGCTCTTGTCGGGATTTGGAATCACGGATGAATCAAGAAGAAGACCATCGTTGCCAATCTTCGCCTTTGCGGTTTCAATGGCTGCAGAAACCGCTGCAACATCACCTGTAAGAAGCATATAGGATTTTCCGCACATACCTCTTGCAATTCTAAGTTCAATAAGAGACACATCGCTTGTCTTTGCTGCAGTATCCGCTGCAACTATAATTGCAGGTGCGGAAAATGTTTCAAGTACTCCCAACGCCTTTGCAGTCTCAATATTTGCACCGCCATAAATTGCCGGGAATATATCCGCGTGGGGATTACCGAGAACAAATGAGTCTGTAAGTCTGTCTCCAAGCTGTATTTTTGCAGCATCAATTGCCGCACTTATTGCAGAAAGCTCGCCGGTTATTATTGTAATGTATTTTCCGGGGCATACAACGCTTGACTGAATAATTTCTATATTTGCTGTTTTAATCATAAGATCGGCAGCTGTGATACCTGCAGAAACTGTCTGATATTCAACCATTCCGAGTGCTTTATTCATCATATTAAATACCTCTGTCTTTCTTAGGGTTCAACAACCACATATTTATCTGTTACTTCCTTAATCTTTCCGTTAACAGGACAGTGTACGGAAGTACCAAGCTTTGATTCATCAAACATACCAAGTATATCGCCGATCTTTACTGTATCGCCGACTTTAACACATGCAGCAGAGGGAGCACCAATGCTCTGTGCTAGCATAATTTTAAGGTTCTTTGATGTGATCTCGGCATCAACAATTGGTGCTTCAACATCATATTTGGCAAGTCCGAGTCTCGCAACAAGTCTTGACATAGGAACCTTTCTGTATTCTCTTGTGGAGTTTACAGAGTCTGCTTCTAGTCCTTTAGGAGGCATAACACCTGCATTTCTCAGACCACCCTTGATTTCGGCTATAATACTTCTGGGATTAAGTCCCTGACCGCAGGCATACATTTCACAAAGTCCACAGGATGAGCAGGAGAAAGTTCCAAGCATAGCAATACTGTCATTTGCAACACCACTTGCGGCAGCTCTCATTATCTTATGAGGTTCAATAGGATGGCCGAGAAGATTTCTCGAGCAAAGATCAGTACACATTCTGCACTGACAGCAAGCCGCCATAGCACGCTTTACGCTGATAGTTATCGGTGTTACTCTTTTCTGAACTATGTATGCGTTTCTCGGCATAACAAGAATTGCATTTGATGTCTTTGTAACAACATCGCTCTTTGCACCGATTCTACCGGTCATAGGTCCGCCTGCAACTATTACGGTGTCGGGATATGTTTCACCGCCTGCCATAGCAATCAGTTCACCATATGTAATGCCGAGAGGTGCTTTAAATGTACAAGGAGTCTTAACCTCACCTGCAACTGTTATGTATTTATGTGTTACAGGAGCATTTTCCTTCCAAGCACGATATACATTATATATAGTTTCAACATTATAAACTATACAACCCACAGTTATGGGAAGTGCACCGGGATTTACAACTCTGCCAGTTGTTTCGTAGATTGTTACTACTTCATCACCTGCAGGATATATTTCAGGAAGATATCCTATTTTTGTTTTGGGACACTTTGAAAGATTAGCCTTAACTGCTTCTATAGCATCTGCATATGCATGCTTTACGGCAATAATAACCTGTGAAGCCTCAAGCGTATTTGCTATTTCTTCAAGTGTTTCCATGATTTCGCTTGCATAATTTGCGAGCATCTGTCTGTGAAGTTTGAGAAGCGGTTCACATTCTGCACAGTTAAGTATTATGGTATCAGCAGCCATATTAAGCTTTGCATATGAGGGAAACCCAGCTCCGCCCGCACCAACTACACCGGCTTTTCGCATTATTTCGGAAAGCTTGTTAAGTTCCATTTGTATACATCCTTTCAAGCTATATATTTTTACTGTTCATCAACGATGCCAACAATTGCAGCATCTACAGGAGCATTTTCAAGTTCACAGCCAACTCTTGCTGCAGAACCTGTAGCTACAAGTACCTTTTCTCCAATACCTGCACCAACATTGTCTATTGCAACAAACTCCCCTTTTTCTTTCATATTTTCAAGAGGACGTACAACAAGCAATTTCTGTCCGACAAGTCTTTCGTTTTTGCGTGTGGCAATTATACTGCCTACTACTTTTCCTATAATCATAATTTCAGTTCCTTTCGCAAAATCTCCTTTGCGGATTTTACTCCATATTCCAAATTTCTTTAGAGTATCGAGTAAAATTCGCATATATATTTTCCTGCCTGCACAGGGGCAGTGATATGTTACTGCCCCTTGTATGCAGATGTAATATTTTATTACTTAAGTGCAGGAAGAATCTTTTCAACGTCCGCGTGAGGTCTGGGAATAACGTGAGTTGCAATAACTTCACCGAGACTTCCAGCTGCTGCTGCGCCTGTTTCAACAGCCGCCTTAACTGCGCCTACATCTCCTCTTACCATTACAGATACAAGACCGCTGCCGATCTTTTCTGTGCCTACGAGTTCAACGTTTGCTGCCTTGAGCATTGCGTCTGCTGCTTCGATTGCTGCAACAAGACCGCGAGTTTCAATCATACCGAGTGCCTGCTGTACCATTTTTACATTCTCCTTTACAATTTTTGTTTCCTTTTTTTCTGCAACAACTTCTGTAGTTGCAGTTGCTGATTTTATTGTTTTCTTTGTAGCCATTTTATTTCCCTTTCCAACAAAGGTAAGCTATTTTATTACTTCTGAAGTCTCTTTGCGCTTAAATTTACCATTCTTATGGTTTCATCGTGGGGATTTGCAATAACATTTGACGCCATAATGGGATATGCAGCATTTTTCTTTGCACATTCAATAGCTTCTGCAACATCCGAAACAGAACCTGTAATAACTACAGTTACCATTCTGCCGCCAAGCTTTCTTTCCCAGGTAACAAACTGAACATCTGCACTCTTTGTCATGGCATCAAGTGCTGTTGTTGCTGCTACCACACCTGAGACTTCTATAAAGCCGAGTGATTTCATACTCTCAACCTTTCAAATTGTCTTTGGTAAATTAGATTCTGGGAAGAATCTTTTCAACGTCTGCGTGAGGTCTGGGAATTACATGTGTTGCAATTACTTCGCCAAGTCTTGATGCTGCTGCTGTGCCTGCTTCAACAGCTGCCTTAACAGCTCCAACATCGCCTCTTACCATTACAGACACAAGACCGCTGCCGATCTTTTCTGTGCCAACAAGTGTTACTTCTGCAGCCTTTACCATTGCATCTGCTGCTTCAATTGCTGCTGTGAGACCTCTTGTCTCAATCATTCCGAGAGATTCCTGTGCCATTTTTCTATACCTCCAAAGTATTAATTATTAGTTTTTGATTTGTTAACTTAGTTTTTATCAAATGCGTTAAGTCCGAGCATTCTG
>JAFWWX010000045.1 GCA_017517985.1 Clostridia bacterium
ATCGCATATTCTGTATCTGTTTTACCCGCAGGATAACAAACCAGTATCTTTTTATCTTTGCTTAAAAGAACACCTGCTTTATCACAGTAATATTTATTATCTGAATCAACATCTATGCTTTCAAGGGAGGTGCAACCGGCAAACGCCCAAACACCAATAGATGTTACGCTGTCAGGGATTTCTATGCTTGTAAGGGAGCGACAATAGGAAAACGCATAATCACCGATAGATGTTACGCTGTCAGGGATTTCTATGCTTGCTAGGAAGTCACAATAGTAAAACGCATAATCACCGATAGATGTTACACCATCGCTAATATTAATCTCTTTGATGCTGCGGCGGATATTGCACCAAGGAGCATCTTCTCGATAATATTCCTGCTCATCTTCATCCCAATAAACAAAATCCCACATATCACCTTCACCCTCGATATAAAGGGTAGCGGTATTTTCATCAAATCTCCAGGTAAGATTTTCACCGCAGGCATCCTCGGCATATTCTTCCGGCACAGGATTCTTTTCACGTTCCGGTGCAGGATTCTCAAGGGTAATATCGTTATCTGCGGTTTCTTCCGGCACAGAATTCTCAAGGTTAACACTGTTATCTACGGTTTCTTCTTTATCTGTATTTTTATCTTTACCGGAACATCCCGAAAGAGTCGAAGCAAGGACTGCCATGGCGACTGTAACTGCGCACAATGTTATTGAAAAAGTTGTTTTATTGTTTTTCACAATATACCTCCAAAAATATATTATGTTAAAAAAGCACCGCCGTAAGTACCGGCGGCGCTTTCAGCAAACTATTTTTATTACTTCTTGTTTTCGCACTGCTGATTTGCGATACCGCAGCTTGTCTTACAAGCAGACTGGCAAGATGTCTGACATTCGCCGCAGCCGCCGTTCTTTGCGCTCTTGCAGAGATTCTTTGTTTCAAGTGTCTTGATACGCTTCATTGTTAATCCTCCCTTGAAAATTTCTATTCACTGCATTATATCACATATTTTTCGTTAAGTCAATCGGTTGATTACAAATTCATTTTTTTGTTACATTTTGCGGTGTGTTGTTTTTCTCTCTCCATTCGAGGAAGGCGAACACATCTTTGCTCCGTCACCCACCTCCGCTTGCTTTGTTTTTATTTGTTTTTGTTCGTTTAACCGTAGGGGCGGATATTATCCGCCCGATAATTTTATGCTCGCACAAAAAGATTTGTTTAAAGGGAAACCTTCCTTTAAAACCTAATTTAATATAAATCTCTTTTTGTGTTTTAATCAAAACGACACAAATGGGCGGATATTATCCGCCCCTACAAATCCTATGATTTTTAATTGTGCAAATGTGTGTCGAAAGATAACCCTATTTCGAATGTGTCCTTCTTTTAGCCCCCGCAAATGGGTAATCGCAATCTCATAATTTTGCAGTATATTTTATCTGCTGTACTGCTTTGTAAGTCCGAGCTTTTCAAAGCTTCTGTCAAGTATATCGCAGGAGTTCTGAAGCTTTCGGATTTCTTCGTCTGTAAGGTTAAGACGAACTACTCTTTTTACACCCTCTCTGCCCACAACGCAGGGAACACCGGCAAATACGCCATCTCTGCCATACTCTCCGCAAAGGCGCGCGGAAACCGTAAGGATACTTCTCTCATCACCCAAAATTGCTTCAGTTATTCTATTTAGAGACATTCCAATTCCGTAGTAGGTCGCCTTTTTCGCCTCTATTATTTTACCCGCCGCAAGCCTTACATTACCGGAGATTTCAACAAGATCGTCTATACTGAATTTATCCGGATGCTCATCTATAATACTCAGTATCGGCTTTGTGGCAACAAGCGCCTGCGAACGTGGTACAAACTCGCTGTCACCGTGTTCGCCCATAACATATGCGTGGATATTTCTGGGGTCAACGCCGAAGTATTCTCCCACGAGATAACGAAGTCTTGCTGTATCAAGAGTCGTACCTGTTCCAATAACTCTTCTGTGGTCAAAACCTGACAGCTCATAGGTTACCCTTGTCATAACATCCACCGGATTTGTGGCTATCAGCATTATTCCGTCAAAACCGGATTTTACAAGATTTTCAATCACTGACCTGAATATTACTGTGTTCCTTTCAAGAAGGTCGAGTCTTGTTTCCCCCTCTTTCTGTGCAGCTCCCGCACATATTACAGCAATATCTGCATCGGCGCAGTCGGAATAATCGCCTGCGTATATTTTCATATTCCCTCCGGAAAAGGCAAGCCCGTGATTTAGGTCCATCGCCTCACCCTCTGCTTTTTTTGTGTCCTTATCTATCAGCACAAGCTCGTCGCAGGTATTCTTGTTAAGCATAGCGTAGGCATAGCTCATTCCCACCATTCCCGTTCCTATAAGGACTACCTTTCTGTTATCCGATGACATATCCAACCATTCCTTTCGTGGATTTTTAATATATTCTTTTGGCATATTCTAACCTTTGCAGAACAATATTATTCGTAAAACAGAGCTTGGCATATAAAAGGGCTATTCAAAATATTTCAAATATACAAAAAGGTCTGTTCCAAAAGAACGGAACAGACCAATTTTTATAAAGCCAATATTTCAATCCTTAAAAAACAACGGCAGTTCTTCAAGATACACTAAATCTTCTCTCTTTGCCGCGTCGCCCTCGGCGAGTATTGCGGCTCTGCCGCAGATAATACCGCCGGCGGATTCCACAAGCTTTTCAAGGGCTCCCAGTGATTCTCCTGTGGAGATAACATCGTCAACTATAAGTATTTTTTTGCCACGCATAAGCTTTGCGTCCTCGCCGTCAAGATAAAGTGTCTGCTCCTTGAGGGTGGTTATGGAATGTACCGTTACGGAAATTGGGTCAACCATATAAACCTTCAGACCTTTTCTTGCAACAAAGTGCTTCTTGTCTCCATTCTGGCGTGCCATTTCGTGTATAAGCGGAATACCCTTCGCCTCGGCGGTTATCATATAGTCGTATTCCGGAACTATTTTCAAAAGTTCTCTTGCACACGCCTCTGTAAGCTCCGCATCCCCGAAAATTACAAAGCCTGCAATATCAAGTTTTTCGCTTACAGCACAAATGGGAAGATTCCTCTCAAGTCCCGCAACCTTTAATTTATAATATTCACGCATAGTTCTATACCTCTCTGTCAATATCAGAAAATAAATTTACGCCATCTTTTCCGGGAGCTTTGTTCCGCCCAGAATGTGGAAGTGAAGATGCATAACCGATTGACAGCCGTCATCACCGCAGTTTGTTATTACTCTGTAGCCGTTCTTTGCGCCTGCTGTCTTTGCAATTTCCGGAATCTTCTCAAAAATGTGCGCCACATACTTTGAGTTTTCGGTATTTACACCGTCGGCATTTGCAATATGCTCCTTGGGAATCACAAGCACGTGTACCGGTGCCATAGGAGAAATGTCATAAAAGGCGAGAATCATATCATCCTCATACACCTTTTTTGAGGGTATTTCACCACTAATTATTTTGCAGAATAAGCAGTCCATAATATATTTCCTTTCAGTATCGGCAACGCCGTTATTTGTCATATATATAATAACTCTATTAAAGAAAAAAGTCAATATCTAAAGTTTACATCTTTTGGAAGCACCGTGTTGCAATTTTACAAAAGATGTGATATAATGAGTTCAAGTATAACTTGAACTCAATGAATTGCCTTCGGCATGAATTGAAATTAGAGATTTCATGAATTGAGTCTTGCGACTCATGAATTGCACTTTGTGCATTAAGCGTTTGCAGAGCAAACAGGCAATTCAATTCATGGAGCGAAGCGAGAAATCA
>JAFWWX010000189.1 GCA_017517985.1 Clostridia bacterium
ATCGGATAGTCCATAGGTTGTGGATAATACAGATAACTACAATACCTCGTGATAAAATCTCTAAACAGAATTGTTTAAGATTTCTTTATCAGGAGCGAGTGGGAATAATAAACAATACCCCGAAAACTGCGTTATAATGCGGTTTTCGGGGCTTTTATTTTGAAATTGATAACAGAATGATAACAGTTGTTATTTTTCAGTATTGTTTTTCAGTTTCTTGAATTCTTCATGTATGCGTTCAGCCTTAATACTAGGATAGCTGTAACGCCACATGTCATACTCTTCTTTAGTTATTTCACCTGATTTAAGTTTTTCAGATTCGCTGCTCCATGAGCTGAGCATTTTGCTTACGGCTCTTGTAGCGGCGTTTTTGTTTTCTACGGACAAGTGCACTTGACCGTCTATTTCTTTAGGAACAATGCCGTATTCATCTTCTAAATAGAAAAGTGCATGAAGAACACCTTCGTAGCTTTCTAAATTAGGATCGGAAATTGCAAAAATACTGATGCCCAAAGCATCTGCAATTTTCTTAAGCTGCTTTTCAGACGGTGTTCGGTTTCCTAATTCATAGTTACGGATTGCCGGTTCGCTCATTCCTGCCCTTTGTGCTAATTCCTTCTGTGATAAGCCAAAAGCTGTACGGAACCGCTTAATCTTCTTTCCAACTTCCATAATAATACCTCCAAATATCTGTTATCAAAATAGTTCATATACTCATTATAACATAAACAGTTCAAAAATGAAATACTTATTTTAAATTTTGTGAAAAATATAAAAATATGAAATTTTTGTGAACATGAACAAAAGGTATTGACAGTTCGTAATTGAACTGATATAATACAGATATACAGTTCAGATATGAACTGTAAAATAATCGAGAAAGGAGGACTTCGTTATGAATAAAAAGTTGATGATTTCTGCCGATGAGGTAGCGGAAGCTTTGGGTGTATCAATGTCCCATGCTTATAAAATCGTGCGACTGTTAAACAAAGATTTAGAAGCAAAAGGCTTTATAACAGTTGCAGGCAGAGTAAGCAGGAGATACTTTGAAGAAAAATTTTATGGATCAGAAGGAGTGATTACAAATGTCGGTGCATAAGGACAAAAAGACAGGTAAATGGTTTGTATCATGCCGATATGACAATTGGGATGGTGCAAGAAAACAAAAGGTTAAGCGAGGTTTTGAAACCAAGCGAGAAGCTCTGAGTTGGGAGCGAGAGTTTTTACAGATAAAAAGCTCAAATCTTGATATGACATTCGAGTCGTTTGTGAAATTGTATCTTGAAGACAGAAAGTCAAGGATAAAGAAAAATACGCTTTTTACTAAAACTCACATTATCGAAAACAAAATTCTTCCGTATTTCAAAGACAGGAAAATGTCAGAAATCAAAGCTACTGATATTATTGCATGGCAAAATAAGATTATGGCAGAAAAAGACTTGCTCGGTGAACCACATTCGCCAACTTATCTTAAAACCATACATAATCAGATTAGTGCAATATTCAATCATGCTTGTAATTTCTATAACTTGTCTGAAAATCCTGCGAGAAAGGCAGGAAATATGGGTAAGGAAAAGACAAAGGAAATGCTTGTATGGACAAAGGAAGAATATCTTAAGTTTGCTGATGAGATGATGGATAAACCGCAAGCATTCTGTGCGTTTGAGATTCTGTATTGG
>JAFWWX010000190.1 GCA_017517985.1 Clostridia bacterium
AACATCATATAATGTCGCAAAGAGAACAAACCGATTATTTCTTGAAGATATATATACAGCCAAAATAGCAGAAGCATCCGGTGAAAAAATACTAAAACCAAATGGTGTTGACATAAAAGTATTTATGACAGGTGGAGATAAACAATATCAAATGCTACAAAAGTTCGGTGATTCTAAAATTGGAAAACAAGCTATTTCAAAATCAAATTTTCTTATGTGCATAAGACCATCAATGAGAAATTATTTAGAAAAGCTCAATGAGTTAATTTCTTTTGAAAATGGAATATTATTTTATGGAATGTGGAAGGGTTATTTAGAACGACCTGATATGAAGGATTTTATTGATTATATGACTGAAAAAGGTGTTAAAATGCACATTCTTCATACAAGCGGACACGCCGATGCAAACACTATAGATGATATAGTGAAAAAAGTGATGCCAACCACTATTATACCTATTCACACAGAAAATGAAGATTGGTTTTCCAAATATGAAGATACAAAAATCATATATAGTTGCAGAGATTATAAGATTTAATTAAAGGGAGATTCAGATATGGGAGTTAAATGCGTAAAATGTGGCGGTCATAATACAGCAGAATACTTATACGGTATGCCACATATGACTGAAGAATTAGAGAAAAACATAGCAGATGGCAAAGTTAAGTTAGGTGGTTGTATGGTGACTGATTTCGACCCGAAATACCATTGTAATGACTGTAATCAAGACTTTGGATATTCTGCAAAACGTCTGTCTGACAATGCGATTATTGATTATATTGAAAATACCTATTATTTAGAATTTGGCATCAGCTATGATAACTATATGTGTGTTGCTAAAAGCAAGGTTATATTTGAAAAGAAAGATGATAAATACTATGTCGATTATTTTTCAAACGACAAAAAACATACAAAAGAAATTACCGAAAAAGAGTATAAATATAATATAAGTGCTTTTTTTGAAAAGGCTTATATACTTGAATGGCCTGATGATTGCATCAGAGAGAAAAGCTCCATCAACACACGTTGGAATTATGTAATCAAATGTACAGATGCACCCACAATAAAAAATAATGGTAAAGATTATTTTCCCCCATACTTTAAACAGGCAAAATTACGACACGACCATTTTTCTTTTGTTTTTGCTAAAAAATAAGTAAAAAAATATGAACGGAGATAAACCTATGAAGAAAAATAAAGAAATAACTATTCGTTCTTCAGCAGCAGAATACCTTACATATGTTGCAGCCACCGGAAGCAATGATGAAAGTATAGAAATGCGTTATGAAGACGAAAATATATGGCTTACACAAAAGATGATGGCTACATTGTATGATGTAGGATTGCCAACCATCAACGAACACATTAAAAAGATTTATGAAGATAGCGAGCTTCAAGAAAACTCAACTATTCGGAAATTCCGAATAGTTCAAAACGAAGGAAACCGTCAGGTGAACAGAGAAATAAATCATTATAATTTGCAGATGATTATTTCTGTAGGGTTTAAGGTTAATAACGAAAGAGCTATCCAATTTCGCAAATGGGCCAATGCGATTGTAAAGGACTATACAATCCAAGGTTGGGTTATGGATGATGAAAGATTAAAAAATGGCGGTTCGGTTCTTACAGAGAAATATTTTGAGCATTTGCTTGAAAGAATTAGAGAAATCAGACTGTCAGAACGCAAATTTTATCAAAAAATTACAGATATTTATGCTACTGCTCTTGACTATGACAAAACATCAAAAACCACAAAACAGTTTTTTGCAAATGTTCAAAACAAACTTCATTGGGCGATACATCGTCATACGGCAGCAGAACTTATTATGGAACGAGCAGACAGTGAAAAACCTCATATGGGACTTACATCTTGGGAAAACTATCCCGATGGAAAAATACAAAAATATGATGTTTCTATAGCCAAGAATTATCTTGCCGAAGATGAATTGCAAGGATTAAGGCGAATTGTGACAATGTATCTTGATTATGCAGAACATCAGGCAACAAGACATATTCCTATGACAATGGAAGATTGGGCTGATAGACTTAATCGTTTCCTTGAGTTTAATGAGCATGATATTTTAACAGACAGTGGTAAGGTCACTCACGAAATTGCTAAAGAATTTGCTGAAAGCGAATTTGAAAAATACAGAATAATTCAAGACCGTTTATACGAAAGTGATTTTGACAGATTTGTGTCACTTGAGGAAAAATCAAAAAACAGAAACGATTAGTTTTCTATTAAACCAAATATAATATTAGGCACGGAGGAGTTTAGGATGAATAAAAGAAAAATAAAATATCCAGATTTTGTTGACGAAAAAAACATTAAAATTGAAAACTACGGTTATGACAATAATAAGTTTAGATTCCTTCTAAAAGTGCCATTTAAAACATCAGGTCAAAATTATATGAAAATTATAATGAAAAACCCAAGTGTTGCCAGTGAGGAAATCTGTGATATGACAATGATAAAAGTATGTAATGCTACATATAACGCCGGATATGATGGTGTCATAATTATGAATCTATTCCCTTATCGAGCAACACACGCAGAGGAAGTATATCATCATTTTTATAAATCAGATAAAGGCTTATATGATAAAGCAATATCTACCAACAAGGAAATAATAAAAAGCGTTTGTACTAATAGTGAAGTTGTTTTTGCTTGGGGAACAAATACTATTAACAAAACGAAACTTTTTGATGAAATCTATGATAAAATGGCAAATGATATTATAGAGATTGTTAGATGTTGTGCAAAAAGCGCATCTGCACCTCGATATGATAAGCAAGGGAAACATCCTATTCACGCACTAAGATGGAAAAAAACAATTCTCATAGAGAATGAGGATAATTATACAACCGATGAAAAACACTTAGTTTTACATCGAAATATGTTCGGGCCAACTGCGGAAGTTTGCAATACCAATCCCGAAGATTTTAGTATTTATTGTTACAAAAAGAATGAAATTTGCATACCCGATTGTGATGGATGCGAATATTTTCGTGGTGATGAAGAAGGATTGGGACGAGATTGTGAATGGGAAGATTTTGAGGGTAATCTTTCTTATGATGAAAGTGTAATCCAAAATTACGAAAAGATATTTGAATACGACAGAGTACAGTATGCCAAAAAGTGCTTATGTAAAAAAGATGTTGATAAATATATGGATTGGGTTAAGAATTACGAAAAATAATTTATATATAATGCAAACCGGAAGTGAAAAAATGTATAACTTAGATGAACTTCTTGACGAAGTAAGAGAAAATTATTATAAATCAAGTGTTTTGAAAAGACCGACAATATCTTGGTCTGAAGATTACATCACGGACTACTTTGGCGAGTACACCTTTTATAACAATCATATCTGTATTAGCAGAATATTAAATTCTCCTGAAGTATCAAGAGAAATGTTGTCCTCTGTGGTTTATCACGAAAGTCTTCATCAAGACTTCCAAGAGCATAATAGTACTTTTGATAATAAAGCGAAGTTATTCCCAAAATACAATGAGTTAAATGAAAAATTAGAAGAATTTTCAGCAAAAGTTCATTCTGAAATTAAGTATAAAAATGGATATAACTCTTTCACAAAAAATAAAAAAAGAGTGGTATATATAGTTTTAGACAAAAATGACGATTACCCATCTGCTTTCAATTTCCGTAATAAATCAATCATTGTAGATTTTAATGCAAAGGTTACATTTAGCACTGAAGGAAACAATGATGATATTTTCCTTTTTCTTGTAAAAGTAAATCACAATTATCACGTTGTAGGATGGTGCATAAACGGATTTTTATACAAAAAACAGCAAAATATCAAGCACGGAAAATTTGATGATGATGACTACTGTTTTCAATTAGAAAGCGATTATGATAGCACCTATGTTATTCCATTAACTTGCTGTGATTATGTGATAGAAGAAAGTTTTTTACCAAAGGAAATTCTTGATAATAATTGTTGTGTTTTTGATATAAATGATAATGATATACAACCCGATATTGATTACATAGAGAGTTATTGCGAAGGATATTATAAGATAGGTTTTGATTTGAGGACTATTGAATGTAAATCTGAATTTGAGAATATTCCAATAAGGGATTTAAAAAGTATTTCTAAGACCGGATATTCAAATGTATGGTTATCTAATGCAATATACGATAAAGAACCCACTTATGACAACTTAGTTAATCGTGCTGTAGCAAAATATCAAAGTTGGCTGTTAGATTCTGCGTTGGAAGATTTCATCGAAGCAAATCAGATGGTTGCTGATGATGTTTCAACGGTCTATGATATTATAAAAATTGCAGTTCTTTTATCTAAATTTGATATTGCAAAACAATATACTGATAAGTACAAATCTCAGTTACCTACGGATAATAAAGTTTTAACAAGATTATATAAAGAAATTGAGGTGCATACTCTTTGAACATAATAGGACAAAAGGTAAAACACAAGGCTTGGGGACTTGGTATTATTAAAAGTTTGGATGGAAATATAATTGAAGTGTCTTTTGATGAAGGAATTAAAAAAATGCAGTTTCCTGAAGGCTTTGAAAAATTTTTGGTTTTTGAAGATTCATCATTCCAAGACTATGCGGTAAAACTTCTTGAAGAAAAAGCAATAAAAGCTGAAGAACTCCGACAAGAAAAACTTCGTGAAGAAGAAAAAAGAAAACAAGCTCTTATTCAAAATACTCCGAAACCCAAGAGTAAGCACGCAAAAAAGATTGAAGAGAGATACAATATAGTTTTTAAATGCAACTATTGTGATGGTGGTAGTAATCATAAACGTATTGGTTTTTGTGGGGCTTGTAGCGATGAAATGATGAATTATCATCTTTCCGTGTTCCCACATAAATGGTGTACAAACGAAGACTCACCTTGTTCTCAGTACTTTAATGGTGAGATTACAAGAGAAGAACTTGATGCTAATTGTGAAGATGGTGCTTTTGTATGTTACGAAAGTCAAATGCTTCGTGAATGGAGAGCCTTTGCCGGATTTGCACTTCAAGGTGAAAACAAAGGAAAACCACTGAAGTTAGCACACGTACAGGTTAATAGTTTGGCTGTTTTAACAACACGTTTTCCGTATGCAAAAGAAAAGGACAGATTTATATTTGCTGTATTCCTTGTTGATGATGCTTATGAGGGTGATAATCGTGATGAAGGATATGTTACAACTACATCTAAGTATAAAATAGAACTTTCTTTGGAAGAAGCACAGAAACTAAAATTTTGGATGTATTATTTAAACAGAAATGCTCCTGAT
>JAFWWX010000191.1 GCA_017517985.1 Clostridia bacterium
GGTGTTTGATAAATATATTCTGGTCTAAAATCAGGACTTTTTGATTTTTGGTCTTTTACTATTTCAATTCTATCATAAACTCCCATTGTTACATTTGTTCCACCGCATTCCGGGCAACGATTATTTCCATCGTATTCTTCCGGCTCAATTTCCCATATATGGGTGCAATCTTGGCATTTTAATTTCATGCCGTTTTTTGCTCCGGCGATACTTAAATCTTGGCATGGGAAGCCGAAAGCCCAAACATCCGCTTTTGGCACATCGCTGTATGTCATTTCCCGGATGTCTTGCAGCTTAGCGTGTTGCCCCCCCCTCACATTCTCACGATAACTTTGTATTGCGTGTTTATCGAAATCCCAAGCCCCGGCTATTTCAAATCCGGCTTGCTGAAAAGAAATTCCCATACCACCGCAACCACAAAAGAAATCGTTTACTTTTAATTTGCTCATGGCATCTTGCTCCTTGTCCTTGTTTCAATCATATCCAACTCATACCGTGTAATATTTACACCAAATAGCGATGCGGCGATTCTCTTTGCCAATTCCACGCTATAAATCCCGGCGGCGGCTGAATTTTCCAATACCACCACAACCACACCGACAATTTTTGTATCTTCAAAATCCTTTTCCGCCTTTTTCCGGGCGGCATTTATCAAGTTCCAAACAACGCAAACATCGGTTAATGATTCCATGCGCTGCATACTTTCTTTTTCAAGCATAGCAACCACTTCCGGGCTTGCATCGTCCACCATGGAAAGGATATAATTTTCACGGTACTTTTTTATCCTGTATTTTTCTTTCATTTTCTCAATTACATCTGTAATCATGTGTACCCCCTTAATTGAACGGCATTTCGCCATCCATACCTTCGGGAATCTGCCTGTACCTATCCACTTATTCACTTTTTAACGCTCCTATCCGTTTTTGCTGCTCGATTTGTAGATATATATTTTTTTACCGCCGGAATACTTGGAAAGCCGCTTTCGTGTTTTTTCCGCCTGTGCTTCCGTATCTCTTATAATGGCCCTTTCATCGCCCTCGACAATAACGAAATATTTATCTTTTATCTCTGAAAAATCCATGTGACAACCACCTTTTGCACCGCCGGGGATTGCGCCCCGGCGGCAATATCTTATTTACGACAATACAACGACATTATCCATATCCTTCAACTGCTCTTTCAAGTAGTCGGCGATTTCATGTACCGCTTGGAATTTCCACATACCGCCATCAGCTTCAAACAAAGCGCAAGCTACACCGCCGGATGCGTTCTTCATACGGAATACGAAATCAATTTCCGGCTGTCCTACTTCGTGGAATGTGCGGAACGGCTGCAGCTTAACAGGATTCGGCACAAGGACATCTTCCACATTTGCAAGCCCGGTCTTGATGGTTGCTTTCTGTGATACACCATCATCCCCATACTTCGCCACGGTCTTATCTTCAACATTTCCGGCAACCTGTAACACGATGGCTTTATCTCCGGCATCAAGGAACATAGACTGCATCTGAATGATAAAACGCTCCTGTTCCACAAACTCATTCAGCATAATTTTAGGCACTCTTGCTTTGACATTCACAACTTCCCAACGCTGCATATCATTGTTAAACTGCGAAATCATGCGTACCTCTGTTTCAGATACAACATGGATAATCAACTTTCCGCTGTCGTAGAGGAATTTATCCATGTTTTCCTTGATGTAATCCACAAGGCTTGTAAGGGTAGAAAGTTGTACAGGCTCACACTTGCGGCATTCGTCCACTAAATACGGCTTGCCGTTCTGAAAATAAAAATTCTTTTCCCCGATTTTCTCAACCCTCTTTTGATTTAACTCGATTATGTACTGAATTGCACTTTTAATCATTTTCATTACCTCTTTTCTTTTAATTATTTATTGCTTTTAATGCTCTCGGAATGCTTGTAACCTTGCCGATTCCCTGTGCATTCTGTGGCTGCTCCACATCTTCCAAAGACATCTGCCCCGGTATCTGCTTTCCGTATTCCTTGATAACCACTTCGCCATTTTCCAAATTCTTACCCATAGCAAAATTTGTCTTGGCAGAAATAACCCCGGCAAGTTTGGATGATACAGAAATTTCAACCTTTGCATCATCCCTCATTTCTGTTTGCTTAAAGGATAATTTGATTGTGATGCTTCTGGTATCGCTGTAAGGTGTGTTCGGGTCTTGCATATTCTGCATTACCCTTGTAATCTCACGATTAAATTTTTCCTGTAATTCGCCGCCGGCCAATTTACTTAAATCCACATTCAGCATACTTTCACGCTCCTTTCCTCGCTTAATCAATCTATTTAAAATCAGATTGTCCTATTTTGACTAACTGTGCAGCCGTTCTTTATTCCCGGCATTTTGGAATGTCTTTCCGTCCGTGTAGCCCACATCGTAAAGCATCCGATTTTTGCGATTTAATGTCGGTTGCGGCGAAGGCTTGGCATCCCTTAATTCCCCAAGCTGTTCAATCGCATTATCAACAACCGCCGGAACGGTAAGGGCAAGGGCATAGCACTCATTGCGCCTTATCTGTTCTCTAAAATTCTTCTGCAATCCTTGCATGAATCCGTGGCAATACATCAATTTATCGTTGTATTCAAAACTTTTCCCGGTTTCTGCAAATATGCCTTTCATGGTTTTGCATCTGCTGCGTATTACTTCAAGGGCATACATAAATATCTGCATACATATCTGCGCATCATCGTTGGCCCCATAAAATCGGACACGGTATGTATTTCCCTTGTAGTTGCGCAAAAGCAATGTGCGACATCTGAAATTTCCGGCGATAATCGCCGCCAAATCACTAACCCATCCTTCACGGTATTTTTCCGATGTCCGGGTTTCCACTTTTTCCTGTGGTTGTTCTTCCGGGTTGACATCCGCCATTTTGATATTGTGCTTCGCCATCAATTCCTGTGCTTTCATCATTGCGGATTGCGCTTCGTGTTCGTTGTTGCTGCTTGAAAGCCTTAATAATTTTTCAATCTTGGCAATCAACTTTTCATCGTTATTTTCCATCCGCCACACCCTCAATCCGCTTTATTGTTGCCGGCCCGATGCCCGGCAAGGCTTTCAATGCTTCTAAAAATTCAGCTTTTGCATCCGCATTTCTGAAATATCCATCCCTTTCATGCGCTGCATCCGCAAATATCTCTCCGGCCCCGATAACAGATTTGATGCAACTGCGGAAATCATCCGGGCATCCTGTGAAATCAAAATCCACGCACTCGAAAATCGGTAAAAGCAATTCATCGAACACCGCTTTGTATTCCTTGGCAACCTCTGCCCTTCCGTTTTCTGTGGCACTCTCCAACATTTCAAAAATCTGTTCATCGGTCTTTTTGCGGATTTCAACCGCCGCCCGGTGGATGCGCTTTTGTTCATCCGTTAATCTGCAATTTCTTGTTTTTCCCATCGTTTCATCCTCTCAAAAGCCTATTGTAAAATTCCCTGTTTTCCGCCTTGGCAAGCGATGCCCTCACAGATTCATCCGGGAACGGTACAGGCAAAGCCATTTTTAAAATTCGGTTGATGATTCTATCATCAAAAAGCAAGTTTTCCATTGCGCAATTACTTGTGAAAATGGTTATCTGTTTTTGAATCATCCGCCCATTCAGAATGTTGTAAAATTTTTCATTTACCCACGATGTAGGCTTTTCCACCCCAATATCATCAATCACTAATACAGGAACACGGATTATATCTTGTAAAAACTTTTGTTCTCCGGCAAATTCGGAATCGTCCGCCCATGTTCTTTTTATTTCATCCAAAATCTGCAATGTCGTTGCAAATTTTGCAGAAATCTTGTATTTCGTGATGATGTCGTTGGCGATTGATGCCGCCATCCTCGTTTTTCCGCTGCCCTTGGTGTGTGAATACATATACAGCCCTTTGCCGGATTCCTTAATTTCTAAAAAGTCATTGACATAGTTTGTGCAAAGCACTTTTGCCATTTCCGCCTTTTCCAAGGCATCCGGCGATTGATAAAGGGTTAAATCGAATGATTCCACCGTGTAACCGTCAAATTCTTTCGGGATGTTGGCGAATTGCAATTTGCTTTCCATGATGCGGATTGCCTTGCATTCGCAATCGCCATAGTATTCAATGCCATCTTCAACCCTTGCAAGCACCGTGCCTGTATCTTTGCATTTAGGGCATTTATACTTGCGTTCTGTTTGCTCGGAAGGCTGACAGGGCATCATTTTCCGATTCGCTCGTATGCGCTCCAACTGTCCTTGAAGCATCGCTTCCAATTCGTCCACGGTTTACCGCACCCCCTTTATTCTTGTAATTGCCCTCAATTACCTTTAGGGCATTTTTAGAATTTATCAGCCAATCAAAACAGCACCATGTATTTGGGGAATCTCTGACTGACAAAAA
>JAFWWX010000192.1 GCA_017517985.1 Clostridia bacterium
AAGGTGTATAGCTGTATCGTTTTCTCTTGAAACAAGATATTCAAGTCCGCCGAAAAGGGAAACGAAAATCCCAATCATAAGTATACATTCAAGCACTGAAGAGCCAAAGGTTGCAGGCAAAAGAAGATCCTTTGCCTTAATTGGTATATATAAAGAGAGAGGAATCTTCAGAGCAGATATTACAGCGTAATATATTGCATATCTTCTTGCCTGAAATATTTTATGATTAATATATGAAAGCTTTGAAGTGCCTGCAATTATAAAAAGACAGCCGAGAAAGTCGGGGAGATAGTCAAGCAGGCGGAAGAACGGATTTGAAAAGAACAAAATACCGATAAAAATACAAAGTATTCCCATAATTAACTTCCTTTCTGTTGAAGAGGGTTATTTTTTTTTGCTCTTGCTTGCCTTTTTTTCGTCTTTCTTTTTGCCGAACCGTTGCTCAAATTGTGCAAGTCTTTCTTCTTCCTGCTTTTCTGCCTCGTCTGTAGTTATTGCTCTGTAGCAGACATAAACTGCAGATTCGGCAACAAGGAATAAAACAAGATAAAGAACAGCCTCCGCGGCAAATAAATATTCACGAATAGCATTAATGTTCAGTCTTGATAGGGCAAAAACAAGATAGTAAACAATTGTGGTGGAAAGTGCAAGCGTTGAACGCTTCATTCCCTTTATGTATTCAAGCTCCCTTGAGATTGTGCGAAGCGCCATGAAAAGAAGAATATAAAAGGGGAGAAAAACAAGCCGGTGAAGATAGGTGAAAACATCTTCTGCTACTGTTAAGTTTATAATACCAAAATATTTTAAAATCCAGTAAATTGCATCTGCAAGAGAAAAGACAAGTATTCCGTAAACGCAGTTTTTTGTGTATGCGAAATATTTGTTGAAACCTTTCAGCTTATTAAGTCCCATAAGGACAACCACAAAACCAACAAGTTCAACCGGAATAAGACGCAAAAAAATAAGCGTCGAATATCCGGCACATATAAGCCCGAATCCCATAAATTACCTTCCGAATAAGTATTATATAGCCTCGTTTGAGGACTTTTGTCATAATATCCGAATACGCCCCCGATATCCGAAGGCGTATGGATTTTGTCATTTTTTATTCTTCGTCGCCGGAGGCGTCGTTACCTGCAGCGCCGCAGCATTTTTTGTACTTCTTTCCGCTTCCGCAAGGGCATGGATCATTTCTTCCTACCTTTTCCGAAGCCTTGAGTACTACCGGTTTTTTTGTTTCGGTGTCAGGCTTTGCAGCTTTTCCGTAAGGACTGTCAACCGGGGCGGATACTTTTCTTTCAACAGCTCCTCTTGAAACATCCTTCTGCTCAATCTTTGATGTGGGTACAACGGAAAGAATCATCTTTGTTGTTCCCTCCTTGATGTTTGCAATCATTTCATCAAACATATCCGCACCCTCAAGTCTGTACTCGTTAAGAGGATCCTTTGAACCGTAAGAACGAAGTGAAATACCATCTTTCAGGTCGTCCATTGCATCTATGTGGTCAATCCAGTTGTTGTCAACATTTCTGAGAAGAACAGCTCTTTCGATTTTGCCAAAATCTTCAGCGCCAAATTCATCGATTTTTTCCTGAAGCTTCTTTTCAGCTCTTTCAAAAAGCATATTGCGAATTTTTTCTGTGCTTTGCTGATTTAATTCTTCGACAGTAAATCTAAGGTCCTCGTCTGTTGTAAGAACATTATAGAAGTAACCTCTGAGTGCGTCAAGATTCCATTCTTCAGGGATTTCACTTGATACAAAGGAGTCAACAGCGGTACTGATAGTATCCTTTATCATTGCGGTGATTGTTGCATGAATATCCGCACCGTGAAGTACGTCCTGACGCTGTTTGTAGATAATCTGTCTTTGAACATTCATAACGTCATCGTACTGAAGAACGGTTTTACGACTGTTGAAGTGCATACCTTCACGGGTTTTCTGTGCACGCTCAATACCGCCGGAAAGGATACCTGCATTTATTGCTTCGCCTTCGGGAAGCTTAAAGTTATCAAAAATGTGCTCCATTCGTTCACCGCCAAAAAGACGCATAAGGTCATCTTGAAGTGACAGGTAGAACTTTGAGCATCCGGGGTCACCCTGACGACCCGCACGACCACGAAGCTGGTTGTCAATACGTCTTGAGTCGTGTCGTTCTGTACCAATAATATAAAGACCGCCTGCCTCTACAACCTTTTTTGCTTCAGGTTCTATTTCAGCCTTGTATTTTTCCTCGTAGTCGCTGAACTCTTTTCTGAGGCTTAGGATGTTTTCATCCTCTGTTGCAAAGTAGCTTGTGGCAAGGGAGATTTCCTCGTCGGTTCTTCCGTGCTTTCTCATTTCGTTCTTAGCCATAAATTCGGGGTTGCCACCCAGCATAATGTCAGTACCACGACCTGCCATATTTGTAGCGATGGTAACCGCACCGAACTTACCTGCCTGTGCAACTATCTCCGCTTCTTTTTCGTGATACTTTGCATTAAGAACATTGTGGGGTATACCGTTTTTCTTAAGCAAAGCAGAAACATATTCCGATTTGTCGATGGAAACAGTACCTACAAGAACAGGCTGCCCCTTCTTGTAACATTCGATAATCTGCTTTATAACAGCATTGTATTTTTCGTTTACTGTCTTGTAAACTTCGTCGTTAAAGTCTTTTCTTGCAACAGGCTTGTTGGTGGGAACTTCAACAACATCAAGAGCGTAAATTTCACGGAATTCGTCTTCTTCCGTAAGAGCAGTACCAGTCATACCGGAGAGCTTTTTGTAGATTCTAAAGAAGTTCTGGAAGGTAATTGTTGCAAGAGTCTTTGATTCATTCTGAATTTTTACGCCTTCCTTTGCTTCAATCGCCTGATGAAGACCGTTTGAATAGCGTCTTCCGGGCATAATACGACCTGTGAACTGGTCAACTATCAGGACTTCGCCGTCTTTTATAGTGTAGTCAACCTCGTTCTGCATAATGCCGTGAGCACGAATAGCCTGATTTATGTGATGCTGAAGTGTTGCATTTTCCGGATCTGAAAGGTTGTTTATATGGAAATAGCTTTCTGCCTTTCTGATACCGTCAGCTGTCAGAACAACGGTTTTTGCCTTTTCGTCGACAACATAGTCACCGCCAATGTTGTCGTTGTCTGCCTTGTTGTCCATCTCCTTGATTCTCTTGCAGGAAAGACTCTTAGCAAACTTGTCGGCAACAACATAAAGTTCTGTGGACTTGTCGCCGGGGCCGGAAATAATAAGGGGAGTTCTTGCTTCATCTATGAGAATCGAGTCAACCTCATCCACTATTGCAAAGTTGTGTTCTCTCTGAACAAGACCTTCCTTTGAAGTTGCCATGTTGTCACGAAGATAGTCAAAGCCGAGCTCATTGTTTGTACCGTAGGTGATGTCGGCATTGTAAGCTTCTTTTCTCTCCTGGCTTGTTTTTTCGTGAACAATAAGACCTACTGTCATACCAAGGTAGTTATAAACCTTACCCATCCATTCGCTGTCACGCTTTGCAAGGTAGTCGTTTACCGTTACAACATGTACACCTTTTCCGGAAAGGGCGTTGAGGTAGCAGGGGAGTGTTGCCATAAGAGTTTTACCTTCACCGGTTTTCATCTCCGCAATTCTTCCCTGATGAAGAATGATACCGCCGATAAGCTGAACTCTGTAGTGACGCTTTCCAAGTACTCTCCAAGAAGCCTCACGAACTGCCGCATATGCATCCGGAAGAAGGTCGTCAAGAGTTTCTCCGTTTGCAAGTCTTTCTCTTAAAACAACAGTGGTATTCTGAAGTTCGTCACTGCTCATCGCTTTGTATTTTTCTTCAAGAGCTTCTATTTGTTCAACGATTTTTTCGAGCTTTTTAACTTCACGCTCGCTTCTTGTGCCAAAAATTTTTGTTATAATTGACATTATGTGAAAATCTCCTTAAAATTCTTTTTTACTTCATACTGAAGGATGTCACTGCATGAGTCAGTGCCGACTCCCAAACTTCAAAGGTTTCGGGAAGTGCCGTGTAGGTAAATGTGTAAACAGAGCCCTGCATCACAGATATTACCTGTGAGAATCGGTATGTCCTGTCCGCTACTTCCGCTTCGTATGTGACTTTGAGGGCAGGGGCACCTGTGTTTCCAAGCTTTGTTTCTTTTCTTGAAATTTCGGTGAAGCTTCCGCCTAATGTTTTCTTCATACGGTTGTAGTATCCGGGATTTTCCTCTGTACCGTCACCGTCCCAGTATGCAAGTACTGTGAGCATCGGGTCGTTGCTGTCAAAGGTAGTGCAGGAAATTGTGACACGATTGTCGGGATTATCTTCGTTTGATTGAACGCAAATCATTCCGTCATTACGGATAACATTCCAACTTTTAGGATATTCAAAGGTGTATCCGACATATTCGTTTTCAGTGTTTGCTATATCTGTTATCTCTGTTGTTGCAGCAGCGTAGTTTTCCGATGTGCCGTTATTCGGTGCATTACAAGAGCACAGAAAGACAAGGGAGCATACTGCAATCGTACAGAGCTTTGTAGTTGTCTTCATTGCAAAGTCCTTTCTTTTGTAAATACCATAAATTATGGTTAAAATCATTTATTGAAGGTATAATAATATAATACTCCAACATACTAATTATAACCCGATAAGATTTTTTATTAAACATCAATTTGTAAACATATTTACAAATCTCAAAATTTAATAGAAAATCTGTTGACTTTCAAAGCAAAAAAGTGCATAATATAACAAGTGTAATTGTTCGTGATAAATCATTGTCCGCACATTCGGGCGGCAGGAGATATTTTTCGGGACTTTTTGCGTTTTTATCTTCGTAAGGGCGTTGATACGAGGATTTACGGCAAATGTCAGAGTCAGGAAAAAAGTCTGTTGTCGGTCGAACGGCTTTGCGTGCTTTAGGTTGAGGAAAACTCGGATTTTTATAGTTTAAACTGAATATAATTGCGTGATTTACATATAAAAATAACCAACAACTATTGCCAACCGACAGAGAAAGGAAGGGTATAATTATGGCAAAAAACAAAAAACAGCATAAGATAAACGAAGTATATACAGGCTCAAAGGTAAGAGTAATTCCTCTTGGGGGACTCGGAGAGGTCGGAAGAAATATGACCGCCATTGAATATGAAAATGATATAATTGTTATAGACTGCGGACTTGGCTTCCCGGATGACGATATGCTGGGAATTGACCTTGTAATTCCGGATGTGACATACCTTCAGAACAATATTGAAAAGGTGCGTGCAATTCTTTTGACTCACGGTCACGAGGATCATATAGGTGCGCTTCCCTATATACTCCGTTCTGTAAATGTTCCTGTATACGGAACACCGCTGACACTCGGAATACTCAATTACAAGCTCATAGAACACGGGCTTGAAAAGACAACTTCACTACGACGTGTTCACGCTGGGGATACGGTAAGACTTGGTTCATTCAATGCGGAATTTATAAGGGTTAACCATTCTATTGCCGATTCCTGTGCAATAGCTGTCAATACGCCTGTGGGAAAAATTCTTTTCACCGGCGACTTCAAGGTAGACCTTACACCCATTTCCGGCGATCCTATTAACTTTGCAAGACTTGGTGAACTTGGAAACGAGGGAGTCCTTGCACTTTTCTGCGAATCCACAAATGCAGAACGCCCGGGATATACAATGAGCGAAAAGAATGTTGGAAAATCCCTTGACAATATATTCAGAGGCTGTGAAAAGAGAATAATTATTGCCACCTTTTCGTCAAACGTACACAGGGTTCAGCAGATAATTGACTATTCTCACAAATACGGCAGAAAGGTTGCCGTAACCGGCAGAAGTATGCTGAATGTGCTCACAGCTGCAAATGAAATGGGATATATGGATATTCCTGCAAACACACTTATTGACCTTAACGATATAAAGCGATTCAAACCTAATGAAATAACAATTGTTACAACCGGCTCACAGGGAGAGCCTATGAGCGCGCTTTACAGGATGGCATATGCGGAGCACGATAAAGTGCAAGTTTCGGAAAATGACCTCGTGGTAATATCCGCATCCGCAATTCCCGGAAATGAGAAACTTATAACAAAAATCATAAATGAGCTTCTCAAAAGAGGTGTTCAGGTTCTTAATGATTCCGTTGCAGATGTTCATGTTTCGGGACACGGCTGTGCAGAGGAGCTAAAGCTTATGCAGGTACTGACAAAGCCGAAGTTCTTTGTTCCCATTCACGGTGAATATAAGCATCTTAAGGCAAATGTTGACCTTGCACACGAGGTTGGAATTGACTCAAAGCACACCCTTATACCTGAGGTCGGACACGTTATAGAATTTACACCGGATACTATGGAAATGACAGAGGTAGTTCCCTCCGGTAAGGTACTTGTTGACGGATTTGGTGTGGGGGATGTTGGAAATATAGTACTGCGTGACAGAAGACATCTCGGACAGGACGGTCTTATTGTTGTTGTCGCATCTGCGAATTTTGACGAAAAACTGCTTCTTGCAGGTCCTGATATTGTTTCAAGAGGCTTTGTATATGTCCGTGAAGCAGAGGAGCTTATGGACAGTGTAAGAAGTCTTTCTCTTGAGATAATCGAGGACTGCTTTGAACGTAATGTGACTGACTGGAACGAAATCAAGAACAAGCTTCGTGACGAGCTGACATCATATATATACAGCAGAACAAAGCGTAAGCCAATGATTCTTCCGGTAATTATGAATATATAAGCTAAAGAATAGGCTGTAAATTGAAAGGAATATCAATGAAAATCAGCAAAAATGATATATCTCTGCCCGGAAAACTCCGGGATTACATAGTGAATATGTCTTCGGATGATTTTGGGGAACTGAGGATACTTGTCTATATTCTATCCCTTGAGGGCGAAACGGACACCAAGGAAATCTGCAACACACTGGGGATCGCAGAGGACGAGGTTGTTGCCGCAGTGTCCTTCTGGAGAGGAATGGGACTTGTAAATGCAGGTGGCAGAGCAAGAGGAGCGAAAACACCTGCAGATACATCACAGAAGCCCACCGTGACACTGCCGAATTCTGTAAGGGATACTGAAACAAGAACTTATACCGGCGAAGAAATTGCACAGATAGTTGAGAAAAAGCCGGAGATTCTGTCACTGCGTGACTTTGCGCAGGAAAGGCTGGGGAAGATACTATCCCGCTCGGAGTTTGAAAAACTTGTATACCTTGAGGACTACATTTTGCTGTCCGCTCCGATGATAATGAGAATTATTGACTACTGCGTTGAAATGGATAAAAAGTCAATGAGATATGTTGAAAAAACAGCTATTGATATTTATGACCGTGGAATACAAACCTATTCCGCCCTTGAGCAGTACTTTGAGAAGATACAAAGAGCAAGGGGCAACGAGGGGGTTGTGCGTGGAATTATAGGCATAGGTGAGAGAAACTTCACCGAGGCTGAAAAAAAGCATATAGAGGCGTGGTTTGGCGAGTACAATTTCACACCTGATATTATATCTCTTGCTTATGAAAAAACAATAGCAAGTATATCAAAGCCGTCAGTTGCATATATGTCAAAAATGCTTAAACGCTGGCATGAAGCCGGC
>JAFWWX010000193.1 GCA_017517985.1 Clostridia bacterium
CGGCGAATACTTAGGCTCAACAGTTCAGGTAATCCCTCATATTACAAACGAAATTAAAGAATTTGTTTACAGTGTCGGTAAGAAGACAGATGCAGATGTGGTAATTACAGAAATCGGTGGAACTATCGGCGATATTGAATCGCAGCCGTTTCTTGAAGCAATCCGTCAGATTTCCATAGAGGTCGGCAGGGAAAACAGCTTGTTTATTCATGTTACATTGGTTCCTTTCTTAAGCGGCTCCAATGAACATAAATCAAAGCCGACACAGCATTCGGTAAAGGAACTGCAAGGAATGGGTATCAATCCGAATATTGTAGTTCTGCGCTGCGACGAACCTCTGGATGACTCTATTTTTAAGAAAATATCACTGTTCTGCAATGTAAAACCTGATTGTGTTATAGAAAACATCACACTTCCAAACCTTTATGAAGCACCTCTTATGCTGGAAAAATCAAACTTTTCAGCAGTTGTGTGCAGAGAACTCGGAATAGATGCACCTGAGCCTGATCTGGAAGAATGGACACAGATGGTCGAGCGTATTAAGGCAAGAGAGCATAATGTAAATATAGGTCTTGTGGGAAAATATGTCGGACTTCACGATGCGTACCTTTCTGTGGCGGAAGCACTTCGCCATGCGGGTTATTTCCATAATACTCACATTGATATCAAGTGGATTGATTCGGAAGAAATTACAAATGACAATTACGAAGAAAAGCTTTGCGGCCTTGACGGAATTTTAGTTCCGGGCGGATTCGGCAATCGTGGAATTGAAGGCATGATAGTTGCCGCAAAATATGCAAGAGAAAAGGAAATTCCGTATTTCGGAATTTGTCTTGGTATGCAGATTGCAGTAATTGAATATGCAAGAAATGTTGCAGGAATTGCGGATGCAAATTCAGGTGAGTTTGATGAGCAGTGCAGACATAAGGTTATAGACTTTATGCCCGGACAAAGCGATGATATAGACAAAGGCGGAACCTTGAGACTTGGTGCTTATCCTTGTAAAATCAAGCAAGGTACTACTATGGAGCGTTGCTACAGTCAAAATTCAATATCTGAAAGACACAGACACCGCTATGAATTTAATAATGAATACAGAGATTTGCTTGAGGGCAAAGGACTTACGCTTAGCGGAACCTCGCCTGACGGCAGACTTGTAGAAACAGTCGAAATTACGAAAAGACCTTTTCATGTTGGGGTTC
This sequence comes from Clostridia bacterium, assembly GCA_017517985.1. The sequence continues at coordinate 1,203 of JAFWWX010000193.1, forward strand.
AGTATCACCCCGAATTTAAAAGCCGTCCCAATAAGGCCCATCCTCTTTTCTGCGGCTTTGTAGGAGCAGCATTAGATAGGAGCGTGAAGTAATGAGCATACATGAAGAATGCGGAGTATTTGGTGTTTTTTCTCCCAATCAAACCAATGTCTGTGACCTTGTGTATTATGGGCTATATGCTCTGCAACACAGAGGTCAGGAAGCCTGTGGTATTGTTGTAAATGATGACGGATTGTTTTATTCACATAAGGATATAGGACTTGTAAGCGATGTTTTTAAGGGTTCAGTACTTCGCGAGTTCCCAAAAGGTAATATGGCAGTCGGTCATGTAAGATACGGAACTACAGGAGGTTCAAGTAGAAAGAATTGCCAGCCGATTGAAGTGAATCATCAAAAAGGTCAAATGGCGATTGCACATAACGGAAATCTGTCAAATGCTTATGAACTCAGAAACAAGCTTGAACTTACAGGTGCAATATTTCACACGACCAGCGATACGGAAACAATAGCATATATCATTACGAAAGAAAGATTAACAGCTCCGTCAATTGAAGAAGCGGTAAGCAGAAGTATGAACATTATTGACGGTGCATATTCGCTTGTGGTGATGTCACCTGCGAAAATGATTGCCTGTCGTGATCCTTATGGCTTCAGACCGCTGTGCTACGGAAAAATGAGTGACGGCACTTATGTTATTGCTTCTGAAAGCTGTGCATTATCAGCTGTCGGTGC
>JAFWWX010000194.1 GCA_017517985.1 Clostridia bacterium
GAGAGTCTCATCCGACGGAAAAATGTACAGCACAATTGCACCCAGCGGTCTTGGTGGCTGGTATAAGCATTTTGAAGATAGAATTGTTGTTGGAGACATACACAAAAATTCAGATACAAACAGATGGCACAAAATACTTTACGAGGGAACTCCTGAGCAGGTAAGACGAATCAGGGAATATCTTGATACGCTTGACAAGAATTTGCCTTTTGAGTTTATTTATGCACATTCTACTGTGCTTGAAATTATGCCAAAAAACGGCACAAAAGGCGTAATGCTGAATAAACTTAAAGAAGTTATTGGAAAGCCTGAGGCTACGGTGTTTACTGTAGGTGACTATGAAAATGACGAGCAGATGCTTCGTATGGCAGATAGGTGTGCAACACCTGTTAACGGAATGGACTACCTGAAAGAAATTCCCGGAACAATGGTTCTTTGTGATAATGATGCCGGTGCAATAGCCGACCTTATCGGAAGAATAGAAAAAGAAATTGACAAAAGATGATTTTAATTATATAAAAACAAATGCAATTTCAAATAAGGAGAAAGAAAATGGATAAGAATAAGCTTTCCTTCTACGCAAATGAAATCAGAAAAGGCGCCATAACCGCAGTGTATTCAGCAAAATCCGGACATCCCGGTGGCTCTCTCGGTATTGCAGAGATTCTTGCATATCTTTATTTTGAGGAAATGAACATAGACCCCAAGAATCCTAAAATGGAAGATAGGGACAGATTTGTACTTTCCAAAGGCCACACCTGTCCTGCACTCTATGCGGCTCTTGCACACAGAGGTTTCTTCCCGGTAGAAGATCTTGTTACATTCAGACATACAGGTGCATATCTTCAGGGACATCCTGATATGAAGCATATTCCCGGAATTGATATGAGCTCCGGCTCTCTTGGTCAGGGAATATCTGCAGCGTGCGGTATGGCACTCTCCGCAAAGCTCTCTGAAAAAGCTTACAGAGTGTATACAATACTCGGAGACGGTGAAAGCGAGGAAGGTCAGGTATGGGAGGCAGCAATGTTTGCAGCTCACTACGGACTCAATAATCTTACAGCGTTTATTGACTTTAACGGTCTTCAGATTGACGGTGATGTTACAAAGGTTATGAATCCTACTCCCCTTGACGAAAAGTTCAAGGCGTTCGGCTGGAATGTGACAGTAATTGACGGTCATAACATTGATGAAATAGCAGAAGCAGTTGCTATGGCAAAGAAATCAGATAAGCCCTTTGCGATTATTTGCAAAACAGTAAAAGGCAAAGGTGTTTCATTTATGGAAAATAAAGCTGAGTGGCATGGCTCTGCACCTAATGCGGAACAGTACGAACAGGCAATGAAGGAACTTAACGAAGTTTCTGCTTGCCTTGCAAAGTAAAAGTGGGAGGTATATAACAATGGCAGATGTAATCGCAACAAGAGAAAGCTACGGCAATGCACTTGCACAGCTTGGTGAAAAGTATGATATAGTTGTTCTTGACGCAGACCTCTCAAAATCAACAAAGACAGAAACCTTCAAAAAGAAATTTCCTGAAAGATTTATAAACTGCGGTATTGCAGAAGGAAATATGATGTCTGTTGCAGCAGGTCTTGCGGCAACAGGAAAAATTGTATTTGCCTCTACCTTTGCAATGTTTGCAGCTGGAAGAGCTTTTGAACAGATAAGAAACTCTATCGGTTATCCTCATCTCAATGTAAAGATTGGTGCAACACACGCCGGACTTTCCGTTGGTGAAGACGGTGCAACACATCAGTGTAACGAAGATATTGGTCTTATGAGAACAATTCCGGGCATGGTAATTCTCAATCCCGCCGATGATACAGAGGCAAGAAAGTGCGTTGAGGCGGCAGTAAAACACGACGGACCGGTATATCTTCGTTTCGGCAGACTCGGTGTGCCGGTTATATACGATGAAGATTATAACTTTGAAATCGGCAAAGGCAATGTTATTGCAGAGGGTAATGATGTAACAATCGTTGCAACAGGTCTTATGGTGGCTGAGGCTTTGAAGGCAAGAGAGATACTTCTTGAAGAAGGAATAAATGCAAGAGTAATCAACATCTGCTGTATAAAGCCTATTGACACAGAGCTTCTTTGCCGTGCATCCAAGGAAACAGGTGCAATAGTTACAGCCGAAGAACACTCTATCTACGGAGGTCTTGGCTCTGCTGTTGCTGAAGCAATTTGTGAAACAGCACCCTGTACTGTACTTCGTGTAGGTGTTCAGGATACATATGGTTCATCCGGACCTGCAAAGGAAGTTCTTGAATATTACGGACTTACAGCGAAAAACATTGCTGAAACTGCCAAAAAGGCAATTGCCGCTAAAAAGTAAAATGACTTAAATAACCTCTCCGACAAATTCGGGGAGGTTAATTTTGTATAAAAGAAAAGTACCGAGTGGTAAACACCCGGTACAATTTTTATATTTAACTATTCATAAAACTATTTATTTTCAATCCAGAACTTAACAAAGCTCTCAAAAGTAAACTCTGAAAGTGACGAAAGATCGTCATTTATTTTTCTGAAAAAACAGCTTGGAATTTCACCGCAAGAAAGGTTTTTTGCAACGCACGCATCACAACTACAGCACACTGTGTCGGGGTTGTTGGGGTTATGAGGACAACACCTGTCACGGCAGGTACAGAAATGATTCTTTTTATTACTCATATTCTTTTTCCTTTTATAGAGATTTAATATCTAATCTTAACTTCTGCTGTTCTCTTTTCGGACAAAGTTTCAACTTTGTAGAAATTGCCGTCTTTGGTTAGTGTTGCAACTTTTCCGTCAATTGTAACATCCTTTACTTCCTTGTCGCAGTAAAATTCAAAATCTCCCTTTTCACGAAGAGTAAAACCGTCAGAAGAGATATTTTCAGCTGTAATTGAGCCTATGAACTTTCCACAAAGACCGAGATAACAGAAGCCGTCTATAATGGGAGTGTAACTGTAAAGTCTGAAATCGTCCTGATGCGCAAGAACTGACTCGTATTTATAGTAACATTCGTCGCATACAACCTTTTTCTCTCCGGAGAAATGCTCTTTGATTACATACTTGTTGCTGACAGGTTGTACGAACATTTGATTAAGGTCAAGAGTAAGTGTTACAGCCTTGTTTTCCTTGTTTATATCAAATGCTGCAATGTAATATGTGTCGCCGGTGTTTGAGAATACTTTAAATGCAGAGGTGGATTCTTCAGGATTCATCGTCAGACAGTCGGCTGTGGGTACACCTGGGTTATCACACCTAAGTATTCTTCCGTCAAAAAGACAAAGAGGTTTTAAAACTGATGCAGTTGATCTGTCTGCAGTATCTGAAACATAAATTGGACCACCGCTGACAGCGCGAACAATAGAGTTTTTGATTCCCTGACTGTCATCTGTCCACCACATATCCCAGTCACACCATAAAAGCTGTCCCTGATAAAAGGAATTGTATGAACATTGAAGAATATGCTTTGTAAACCAAGCTCTGTCCTCGGGCTTAAAGTCGTCTGAACAACGGGAGATTGCTGTCGACGGTCTGTTCCAGATGTTTTCAATTCCCATTCCCATACAGTTTATAAGGTCGCCATTGAAATGTTTATACAACGATTTTTCAATTCCGTAGTGGAGATTCCTTGCAATTTCGCCAACGGGAGCAATACCTTTGTACCACATAGATATACAAGTCTGGTTATCTACCTTCATAAACTTTGTGCCGCAGCTTTTTAGAAAACTGTGGAATGCATCGAAGAAACCGTAAAACTGCTCTTTGGTTGTTCCAGGTACAAATCGGTCTACTCCATCAATATGTTTTTTTATAAAAAGCTCAGGGAAGTTTTTGTATATTTCACCGTCGGGAGTAACACCACGCCAGTAGCCTGTTGTAGGGTGCCACATACCGGTTGTAATATCAAATTCATCCTTCATTTTCTCAATGCAGTATTTAAGACCGTGAGGAAATCTTTCGGGGGCAGCCTCGAATGAATCAAGGGCTGAAGAATGCATCAGCTTATGCATTTCCCTTTTGTCTGAATATTTCTTGCCAACAAAGTTCTTGACATCGCCCCACATATCGTCAAATATTGCCCACTTAACCGGAATATCCTTGTCGGTGAATTCACGGCATTTGGAAAGCATATCTGTTTCTGTTACACGAATCTGAAAGGCATCCCAGCTGCACCAGCCGAGATATTCAAAAATTTCGGGGTATGGTCTGTCCTCTCGCATCTTTATGTAGTTCCCAAGTAGTTCAACCGCATATTCAGTAAGGTCGTGAACGAGTTTATAAGGGCTTTCACCGGAACCGTACACAAAGCAAAGAGTATCAACTATTGAAAGTTTGTCATACCAGGAGAAAACCTTTGCATAACAACCGGTTTCGTCACCTTCGATAACTGTCTTATAAGTATCACCGCAAACAGGAAGAATGGCGGTATAACTACAGTCCTTGTTTTTCATAAGAAGAAGCTGGGTGTCGTGGGGATTTTCTTTAAGGTCTGTGCCAAAGGCGGGACTGCACCAGAAAGGGGAGTGGCGGTTTACCGAAACATAGCAATCCATATTTTCAGGTTGTCTGATTTCTATGGAAACCGCCAGTTCAGAATTAAAATATCTGTCACCGGCATCAGCCTTTGCAAACACTGCACCAAAGCCGTTTTTGCTTTTGTGAATAAGCTCTATATCGTGAAAAATTTCGCTTTCTGCTCCAAGAAATCCTTGTGCCGTAAAAAATGTTGAGTTCATAATGAGTTCCTTTCAAGAAGGTGTATTTAGTTAATACCGAAATTTACATCTAAATATATTTTAGCATATATTTTGAAAAAAGCAAGTAGGTGAATGGTTTTTCTGAAACTATTTAAATTCATATTAAAAAAAGTCAATCGACAAAATAAAAATGTCTGAAACCCGACAAATTCGACTTTCAGACATTTAATATTTTAATACTAATTGAAAATTATTTTTCGATAATGTAACCTTTAGCTGCAAGAAGTTCTGCGATAAGTACAGCACCGCCCGCTGCACCTCTGAGAGTGTTGTGGGACATACCAACAAACTTGTAATCAAAAATGGTATCTTCACGAAGTCTGCCTGCGGTAATTCCCATACCGCCGTATATTTCTCTCTCATCCTTTATCTGAGGTCTGTTGTCTTCCTCACAATATGTGATAAACTGTTCAGGGGCGTTGGGAAGTTTTAATTCCTGTGATTCACCCTTGAAGTTCTTCCAGTCTTCAAGAATCTGTTCCTTTGTGGGCTTATTCTTGAATTTAACAAATACAGCTGCTGTGTGACCGTTGGTTACGGGAACTCTGTAACACTGTGCGGAAATGGAAATATCTTCACGCTTTACAATTTTACCGTTTTCAACCTTACCCCAGAGTCTTAAAGGCTCCTGCTCGGACTTTTCTTCTTCGCCACCGATGTAAGGAATGAGATTGTCAATCATTTCAGGCCATTCCTTGAAGGTCTTTCCCGCACCGGATATTGCCTGATATGTTGTTACGATAACCTGTTCAATGCCGTATTTAAGAAGGGGAGTGAGCATAGGAACATAGCTCTGAATGGAGCAGTTAGGCTTTACAGCGATAAAACCGTTCTTTGTTCCGAGTCTCTTTTTCTGAGCTTCGATAACCTCAAGGTGTTCGGGGTTGATTTCCGGAACAACCATAGGAACATCCTCTGTCCATCTATGAGCAGAGTTGTTGGAAACAACAGGAGTTTCTCTTTTTGCGTATGCTTCTTCAAGAGCTCTGATTTCGTCTTTCTTCATATCAACTGCGCAGAATGTAAAGTCGCACATTTCGCAAACCTTATCAATGTCAGCAGTTGCGTCGTATACGGTCATTTTGGCTACTTTTTCAGGCATGGGAATATCAAGTTTCCATCTTCCGCCGAGGGCTTCCTCGTAGGTCTTTCCTGCGCTTCTTGCACTTGCGGCAAGTACTGTAATTTCAAACATAGGGTGGTTGTCAAGAAGAGTAATGAATCTCTGGCCAACCATACCTGTTGCGCCTATAATGCCAGCTCTTAATTTTTTCATAATATTTCTCCTTTTAATAAAATCTGAGCGTATGTTAAGAATTATAAAACTAACAAATGCTATTCAGCGAAACACAACAGAGCGTAAATGTAAAATTTGTCTGTTTCTACTGATATTTTGATATAACAACTATAATAAATTATTATATTAAAAAAACCGCATTTTGTCAATTGTTGTGGTAGACAAAAGAATCGTTGATACATTTTATTTTTCGGTAAAATAATACAAAAAACATATAGAATCCCTGCGAGGTTTATAATTTATGTAAAATCCGAAATATGGCTTGAAAAAGACCATTCATTCTGATATAATTAATTGTAGTAAAATAAGGTTTTGTCGGTGCCAGCCTGCAAAGACCTTGTTATATAAATCCGAAAACTTGTTTTTACGGAATATTAATCGAAATATGCCGGGGTGATACAAAAATGAAAATGAGACTAAAAGACGGAAAAACCAAGGTGCTTACTTTAAGCTATGATGACGGAGTTGTTCAGGATATAAGACTAGTTGAAATTATGAATACATACGGCTTAAAGGGAACCTTTAATATCAATTCGGGTTTATATTTGCCGGAGGATGCTTCCCGTGAAAAATTCTACGGGAGAATGAAGCTGTCTGAAGCAAAGAAGTTATATCTTGAGTCAGGACACGAGATTGCGGTACACGGATTATCACATCCTTTTCTTGAAAAGTTGGATTCCTCTGAAATAATATATGAAATAACTGAGGACAGAAAAAACATAGAAAAACAGTACGGAACAATAGTAAGAGGTATGGCATACCCCTTTGGCACATATAACGATATGGTTGTGGATATTCTTGAAAAATGTCATATTGCATACGCAAGAACAACAAGAAGCACCTATTCCTTCAATTTACCTGAAAACTGGCTTGAGCTTCATCCTACATGTCATCACAACTACGAAAAACTTGAAGAGCTTATAAAAAGATTTGTTGAAATGCCAAACAGGTGGAACAACGCAGAAATGTTCTATCTTTGGGGACACAGCTATGAATTTGATAATAATGATAATTGGGATGTCATCGAGAAGTTTGCAGAATATGCAGGTGGGCACGAGCACATCTGGTATGCTACAAATATTGAAATTTACGACTATGTGAAAGCATATGAAAGACTCTGGACAAGCTATGATAAAAAGATTATACACAATCCGTCTGCTATTGATGTCTGGTTTGAACAAGACGGTGAAGTTTACTGCATAAGATCAGGTGAAACTTTAAGTATATGACAGAATGAGAGCCTGATTCTGAAAGGATTTAAAAATGAACGGTATTATCAATATCTATAAACCAAAAGGCATAACAAGCCACGATGTTGTATATAAAATAAGAAAGCTCTGTAGCACAAAAAGGGTAGGTCATGCAGGAACACTTGACCCTATGGCAACAGGTGTCCTTCCTGTGCTTGTGGGTAATGCGTGTGCTGCACAGGATTATATAATGGAGCATAATAAAACCTATGTTGCCGGAATCAGATTTGGGACAGTTACTTCTACCGGTGATATTACCGGAGAAGTGCTTGAAACATCTGATAATATTCCTTCCTTTGATGCAGTAAAAGAGGTCGGCGAGGGCTTTGTTGGGAATATGAAGCAGGTACCTCCTATGTATAGTGCAATAAAAATAGGCGGAAAAAAGCTGTATGAGCTTGCAAGGGAAGGAAAAACCGTTGACAGAGAGGAAAGAGATATAACTGTTTATTCTTCAAAGCTTGTTGAAAAAGTAAACGAAACAGACTATTATTTTGAATTTTCAGTGTCCAAGGGTACATACATAAGAACACTCGGAGAGGACATAGGAAGAAAGCTCGGATGCGGAGCAACACTTTTTTCTCTTGAACGGACAGTTTGTGGGAAGTTTACAAAAGAAAATTCCGTAACAATTGAGGAAATTACAGAAGTTGCAGATAAACTGGGAACGGAAGCAGTTGAAAAAATGCTTTCTCCGGTGGAGATGTCCTTTTATAACTTTGAGTCGGTAAAGCTTCCGGAATATTATTCACGGCTGTGTAAAAACGGACTTGAAATTTACCTTAATAAAATCGGAAATTATAATTTTGAAGTCGGTCAGAGTCTGCGGTTATATGATAATAACGGCATATTCTTTGCAATAGGCGTAGTTGCTGATTATAAGCAGGGACTTGCTGTAAAAGCAAAGGTAAGATTTGATACTGTGAGAAAGTAATCATTTGCAAGTATGTATGAATTTTTAATATTACCTGTTTTTACAAATTGGTGTTGAAAACAATGCGGTTAGTTGTGTATAATATTTGTATATAAAAGTAGTTTTTGGGAGGAATAAGTATGGACGAGAACTCAAGAAACATAATTGATATTAAACTAAAAAATACAGCCACTGCCCTTGAAAAAAACAATTTCAAGGCATATATTGCAAATACAAAGGAAGAGGCTGTTGAAATACTTAAAACACTGCTCAAAAAAGGTGATACAATTGGACTTGGAGGCTCTGTGACGCTTTCTGAACTTGGAGTTGTTGAGCTTTGCAGAAGCTCTGAATATAAACTGTTTGACAGGTATGCTCCGAATCTTAGCCCTGAAATGGCAAATGAAGCTATGAGAAATGCTCTTCTTGCCGATGTGTTTATAACTTCCACAAATGCAGTTACGGAAAACGGCGAGCTTTATAATGTAGACGGCAGGGCAAACCGAGTTGCCGCAATGCTTTATGGTCCTTTGTCAGTTGTTGTAATAGCAGGCTATAATAAAATAGTAAAGGATGTTGAAGCGGCAGAAAAGCGTGTTAAGGAAATCGCAGCACCTATGAACTGTGTAAGGCTAAACCGTGAGACACCCTGCACAAAAACCGGTAGCTGTATGGACTGTAAATCGGACGGAAGAATCTGTGCTGATAAGGTAATTATGGCTCGTCAGATGATAAAGGATAGGGTGAAGGTAATACTCGTCGGAGAGGAACTCGGATATTAATAATGAAAAATCTTAATGTTGTTTTACTTGAACCGGAAATTGCACCAAATGTCGGAAATATTGCAAGAACCTGTGCCTGCACAGGGGCAAGTCTTCACCTTATTGACCCTCTCGGTTTTGAAATTAACGATAAGCACCTGAAACGTGCAGGACTTGATTACTGGTCATATCTCGGCGTAAAGAGATATAAGAACATAGAGGAATTTTATGAAAAAACCAAGGGTGGTAATTACTTTTATTTCACTACAAAGGCTCCAAAAGGTTATACAGAGGCGGAATACCCTGACAATTGTTATATAATTTTCGGGAAGGAGTCTGCGGGGATTCCGGAAAGCATACTTCGTGAAAACCTTGATAAGTGTGTGAGGATTCCTATGATTCCAAATCTCAGGAGTCTTAATCTTTCCAATTCCGTTGCGGTAGCAGTATACGAGGTTCTGCGTCAGCACAGCTTTGATATGCTTGAAGACAAGGGAAAATTATTTGATGAGTATATCGAACTTTCAGAAAAAGGACTTCTTTATAGGGATTAGATATACATATAAATTTGAAAAGAAAATTCGATTGTAAAAAATGCACAGTTTACTAAAGAGATTTACTATGAATTGACGAATTTTCTTTAGCACTATTGACAAAATTGATTATTTGCGTTAAAATATAATGAATGATAGTTTAAGCAAAAATACAGGAGGGACCCACTATATGAAAACAAAAAAGCTTCTTTCACTTATGCTATGCTTTGCAATGCTTGTTACAACAGTACTTACAAGCTGTAGCGATGAAAAGGACGATGAAGAAAAAGCTGCGTCAGGTAATGTTGAGCTTACAACACTCAATATGTTCATCACAACCGATGAGGCTACAACCGATGAACAGAAGCAGGCTGTAGAAATTGCAATTAATGAAATTACAATCAAGGAGCTTAAAACCAAGGTAAACATTAATTTCCTTACAGAGGATGAAATGTGGCCTGCAGTTGAAAAGACACTTGAGGATATAGAAACATACGAAGAAAATAAAAAAGCACAAAAGAAGCAAAACTCACAGAATAAGCAGGCAAAGACAAAGAAGCAGAAGGAGGCAGAAAAGCCGAAAAGCCTTTCGCTTGACCAGATATATACCGATATGCGTTTGAACGGTATTAATATTGACAGTAATGTTCCTCAAATAGATATTATTGTGTTTAATGATTACAACAAGTATTATGAATATGTATTCCCCGGACTCGATGAAAAGGGAAGAAGTATTTCCACAAAACTTGCTCCCCTTGATGGCTATCTTAAGAATGAAAGCAAGGTTCTCTCATCTTATATCTATCCGATATATTTTGAAGCAGCAAAGCTTGGCGGAAAAAAACCATATGGTATTCCTGTAAATGGTCCTGTAGGTACATATGAGTATATTGCTATAGACAGAGAGCTTGCTCTTAAATATATTGCAAATGCCAATATGCTCCAGCCCGGAGATTTTGAAACAACAGAAGAGTATGATACATATTTTGATAACTATGTAACAGAAAACTTTAATACAATAGCAAAGCTTGACTCCTTCCTTAAGGCAGTTAAAGCATCGGAAAAAAACATTGTTCCGCTTAACAAAACAACATCCCCCGCAAATGTAGAGTTCTATCTTGAAGAGGGATCTCCTCTTGGTGTTATATTTGAAGGTGTTGAATGGTCAGACAGACTTTACTCTGTATATGACGACCCTTCAGTAAAAGAACATTATGAAGCAATTTATAACTACAGACAGGCGGGTTATATTGCTGATGAAACAACATCACCTGATGCTCGTTTTGCTGTTCAAATTATTGAAGGCTCAATAACAGCAGAGGAAACTCTTGAAGCTCAGGATGAAAGGGACTACATCTTTATAAAGCATAAACAACCCACATTCTCAAATGAAAGCGCACTTTCAGGTGTATTCTCCATCAGTGCAAAGTCCCTGAATAAGGATAAGGCTATGAAGCTCATAGAAGCATTCAATACAAACCCCGACCTTGCAAATCTTCTTCAGTGGGGTATTGAAGATGGAAAGTCCACATATAAGCCTGAGGGCAGTGATGAATTTACTGAAGGAAGCTATAAGCTTGATTCCGAGAAGGCAGTAATTCTTATCAATGACGGTAATGGCTATAAAATGGACAACAATGTAACAGGTAATAAATACATTAAGTACAGATTGTCCGGAACTCCCGATGATTTTGAAGAGCAAAAGCTTCAGAATTCAGAAGCTGTAATCGGTGCATTTTTAGGATATTCCCCCGTATATAATGATAATGACGAAGAGGATAAGAAGGTAAAGGATGAAATCCTAAGTACTGTTAAGATTGCGCGTGAATACTATCCCGATTTCCTTGCAGGTACAGGTGACCGTCCTTTTGAAGAAAGATATAACGAACTTCTTTCAAAGCTTTCTGAAATAAATCCGTTTTTAGCCTTTGATACTCATGTATGGTATAACTACAGTGGTCCCTATGCCCAGTATGTTGGCGCTATGAAGGAAACATATCCTTATGGAAGAAAATACGGACTTGTTGTTCCGTCAGAAAGTACAGAAGAAACAACACAAGCTGATATAACAACTGAAGTGAATGATATTACAGATGTTCTTGAAACAACTGATGTGATTGCAGAATAAAATCCAGGATAATAAATATTCAGAACAAATTAAGCATACCGCTGATTTAGGCGGTATGCTTGTCTTTTATATATTGATGGTTATGGGCTGTGTTGTGTGAGAAATCGCTTATATTCTGCATAAGATGCCTCGTATGACTAAATATTGTGTATGTAGAGGTGATTGTTGTTATGGAGTGTGTATACTCTTACTATGCGGAATATCCTTGGTGTAATTGTTTGAAATACTACTAACACATCATATATGAAGGGCTGTTGAATAAAATGAAAAATCCCGTACTCCATATCAGTACGGGATTTTCGTATTAACTAAAAGCGATTAAGGCTTTTACTATTTATAAGCCTTACTGCTTTTTCTTCTTACCAATTACAATTGCAGCAATAATAACAATAACTACAACAGCACCAATTATAACCGGAACAACAGGGAATCCGTTTTCAGCGGGTTCTTCAACTTCAGGAGTTTCAACAACGGAAGTATTCTGTTCAGCTTTCTTAGCTTCTTCAGCCTTTTTAGCTTCTTCAGCCTTCTTAGCTTCTTCAGCTGCCTTGGCTTCTTCAGCCTTCTTAGCTTCTTCAGCTGCCTTAGCTTCTTCTCTAGCCTTCTTTTCTTCTTCAGCCTTCTTAGCGGCCTTGTCAGCTGCATCAGCCTTCAGTTCATCGGCAGCAGCGAGGAATACTTCGTCAGCAACATTAACATCTTCATACATAAAGTTAATCTGAGAAACAGAGCCTGAATATTCAGTCTTGCCTACAAC